>JANYDV010000089.1 GCA_025363505.1 Bacteroidota bacterium | reverse complement strand
GTTTTTGAGTGAAAAAACAGCTAGTTTTGAAGCCGCAAATCCTACAAGAAATATACTAGGAATAGTTTTTAAAGATGAAAAAAACACCAAAGCCGCAAACCTCGTCATGAGTGTTTTGCCAAAGGCTGGTTTTGAGATTATATGCTCAGCCGAAGAAGCTGAAGTTATTAAATATGCTCATAATAGTCTAGGTTTTATTACAGTCGTGTTTGGTAACTTACTTTACGATCTCGCAAAGTCACATGGGGCAAGTTGGGAAAACATAAAGTCAGCAATTGATGCAGATACTGAAAAGAGTTCTACATATTTCAACCCTGTACACAAAACAGGTAGAGGTGCTGGTGGACGATGTTTTATAAAAGATTTTGCTGCTTTTAGGTATGGTCTCAGGGATTTTTGCGGGCGACGCCGAGAAGCTCTCAATGAAAAGTGCCTTTGAAAAATTTTGGAATCTTGAACAACAACACGGCTCCCTCTTTCGAGGAGTCTTTGCAAGTCGCAAGAAAAACAAATCAGCATTGCCACGAATGTTCTCGTTTACAGACGGACTTTCGACATTGATCAATGCTCTTGAAGAACACTTGCGCGATTGTCTCGTAAAGCAATCCGCCGTCAGATCAATTATTCATAATGGAAATAACTGGCTCACAACGACGGAAGATGGAAGAACATTTGAATCATACTCCGTGATTTGCACAGCTCCGAGTTCTATTGCAAGCACATTATTCCCGACAATTCCGGAAGTAAAGCAATTGGAAAATATTTATTATCCTCCTGTTACGGTGGTGCATTTAGGGTTCGAGCAAAAAGCGGTCCGACATTCTCTTGATGGCTTTGGATTTTTAGTACCTCCGAAAGAGCAATCTGACATCCTGGGCTGTATTTTTACATCGTCGCTTTTTCCTCAACGTGCGCCCAACGGAGAAGTATTATTAACAGTAATGATGGGCGGAACAACTAATCCTGCTGTTACAGAGCTGCCGCAACAAGAAATTATTGAAAAAGCTGTTCGAGCAGTGACAACGTTCTTGCAGATCGCCGGGAAACCACAATTTTCACGCTCATATACTTGGCATTCTGCAATACCGCAGTACCACATAGGACATCATAATATGATCTCGCAGATCGAACACATCGAGGCAACACATCCCGGGCTACATTTTATTGGTAATTATCGCAACGGTATTTCAATTGGGTCATCTATTACACAAGCCGTAGTCTCGGCTGAGGGGATCATTGAGATAGGACATTGATAGGGCATACATTTTAGACGAACGGCGCTTTGTCAGAGTCTGTTATCTACTTCCGAAACAAGATCATACCCCATTGCGAAGTTTTTCAAGCATTTGCTCAACACCCGATTCTCTCTCGTCCTTAGGTAACGAGCAAGCATTATTTTCTTTTCGTACAATCAAATACTTTCTTGCCTGGCTGCTCCTCTGGCAAGATAACATGGTGTTCGATTCCCCGTTTCAAATTTTAGAGCACATCGTCAATATATACCCGCTTCATGCTTTTGAGTTTTGGTTGGCATTATGCGGAATCACCTTGTTTTTCGAACGGGTATCAAAAGGCAATTATCGGATAAAGACTTCCTATTTCTGGGGTCCATTATTGTTGATGACATTTGCACTCGTCCTTTCTTATATTCGAGGCTCAATTATTACCCAGCAATTTTCTGTCGTCTATGAGATCCATGAGTCCATTATGTTGCCGGTATCGTTTTTTGTATTAATGAACCTCTTTAGTGATCCCGAGGAGTGGCGAGTGCTGATCGTGCTATTGATCTTCGGTGCAATCGGCAAAGCTGCCGATGGAGCAGGCATCTACTTCTTTTCTCACAATGAGCGTAAAAATTGGGGTGTGGTTCAGCTTTGGCGCGACGGCTTTTTACTTGCTATTGGGGTTATCTCCACGGTGATGATTCTCCATTATAAAGGACATCCGCTCAAATGGTTAAAAAAAACATTGATATGTTGTTTCCCATTATTACTTTTTACATTGATCGTTAGTTACCGAAGGACGTTTTTTTTGGCGTGTTTTGTTTCTATCATTTCCTTGTTTTTTTTATTACCAAAAAGCAAGCGAGGCAAGCACGGTTTAATCTTTTTAGGAATATTAATTGCTATCGGCATCGTCATTCTTATCCTCGACCCCATCGGGTTTATTACTCGTATGTCCGGCGCATTCGACCCCAAAGGCGAAGGCTCGGCATATATACGAGTTATGGAATTACCAAATGTGCTCTTGAACATCTATAACAATCCACTTTTTGGGACGCCAATTGGTGTAAAGTGGCATCAATACTATCGAATGCCACTCTTTGCTGTCTATACGGAGTTTGGCTGTCACAACACCTATCTCTACTGGCCCCTTCGCACCGGTATTATCGGGACGATTGCTTTTTGGTGGTTTCTTGCCCGACAGTGGAAAGCAGTGCTTATTCAACGAGCATTAGTAAATAAAACTGAGGAGCAGCAATTTTTTTCCCAGTTTACTATTCAGATCATGATCGTCTATCAATTTGCGTGTGCCTTTGGGTTGTTGTATGCTGACGGTTTTATTATTATGGCATTCTTAATGGCGTCATTGCAACTGATGCTCGAAGCCGAGCTTGGCATTAAGAGCTTGAGCGGAGTTCGTCTGTTCGCTACGATTCGGGAAAAAAAATTGGTCTACAACATTTCTCAACCTAAAAAACCGACACTCGCCGAGACCGATATTGTTGCACCTGCTCAATAACAATTATTATTATGACATCACACTCTGATCTTTTTGTCGATAGCGGCTCACGCACTCGCCGTACTCGAATGACCGAACCGATTCGGCGTTTGGTACGAGAGACTTCGCTCGAAGCGCGTAATTTTATTCTTCCGATTTTTGTCACCGACGAACATCCCGAAGCAATGAACGAAATTGCTTCAATGCCCGGCGTCTATCAGTATGGGCTTAGCACGATGATGAGCCTTTGCGATAAAGCAGTAAAGGCAAAACTTGGCGGTGTCATACTCTTTGGTGTCACAACCAAAAAAGATGAGCGCGGCACGATGGCATACTCACCAAAAGGTATTGTTGCAAAAGCCATAAAAGAAATAAAAAAACGCTTTCCTGAATTGCTCGTTGTTGCTGACGTCTGCCTGTGCGAATATACTTCCCACGGACATTGTGGTATTGTTCACGATCACGGTGATGGAAAATTTGTGATCGAAAATGATGAGACCGTCGAATTACTTGCCGAAGAAGCATTGGTCTATGCCGAAGCCGGTGCCGACCTTATCGCTCCAAGTGATATGATGGACGGCAGAGTTGCTGCTATCAGAGAAATGCTTGACGAAAATGGCTTTGAAGCACTGCCTATTATGAGTTATTCCGCAAAATATGCATCAGCATTTTACGGACCATTTCGTGATGCCGCTGGAAGCGCACCGACTTTTGGCGACAGACGCTCACATCAAATGGACCCTGCAAATTCCGAAGAAGCAATGCGGGTGGTTGAGCGCGATGTGCTCGAAGGTGCTGACATTGTGATGATCAAACCGGCAATGTCTTATCTCGATATTATTCGTCGTGTTCGCGACCAGTTCGACGTCCCGGTCGCAGCTTACCAAGTAAGCGGAGAATACTCGATGATCAAAGCCGCCGCCGCAAACGGTTGGGTCGATGGCGACCGACTAATGATGGAGTCACTCCTGTCTATTAAACGTGCAGGTGCGTCAATTATTCTTACTTACTTTGCACTCGAAGCTTCTGAATTATTATAAATGAACACTACTAACTCTTCGGCTCTCTTTGCAAAAGCACAGTTACTCATTCCCGGAGGAGTCAACTCGCCCGTCCGCGCATTCCGATCTGTCGGCGGTACACCTATTTTTATGGAGCGAGCCACCGGAGCTTATCTGTTCGATGCCGATGGTAATAAGTATATAGATTATGTTGGGTCTTGGGGTCCTTTCATTCTGGGTCATTCACATCCAGTAGTGATCGATGCACTTCGCCTACAACTCGAAAAGGCAACAAGTTTCGGAGCCCCGACCGAACTCGAGGTCGAGCTTGCAGAAATGATTTGTAACATTATGCCATCGATCGAGATGGTACGAATGGTCAACTCAGGCACCGAGGCTACAATGTCTGCCATTCGTCTCGCCCGTGCATATACAAAGCGATCAAAGATCATTAAATTTGAAGGGTGTTATCACGGTCATGCCGATTCGTTCTTGATCAAAGCAGGTTCCGGGGCGATGACGCTCGGTGTGCCCGACTCTCCGGGAATAACGATAGGTACAGCAACAGATACTCTGAACGCTCGATATAACGATCTTGAAAGTGTTCGTGTATTAGTAGAAGCAAATCTAAATGAAATTGCAGCGATCATCATTGAGCCTGTGGGCGGTAATATGGGAGTTGTCCCCGCAAAGCAAGAATTCTTAACCGGTTTAAGAGAGTTATGTACCAAAGAAAAGATCGTTTTAATCTTTGATGAAGTGATGACCGGTTTCAGGGTGGCTCTCGGCGGCGCACAGGCACTTTATAATATTCAGCCCGATCTGACAACACTCGGCAAAATCGTTGGAGGAGGCTTGCCCGTTGGAGCCTATGGAGGTAAGAAAGAATTAATGTCAATGATCGCCCCTTCGGGTCCGGTATATCAAGCAGGGACGCTCTCGGGCAATCCACTGGCAATGGCTGCCGGTATTGCGACTCTTACTCTTTTACAAAACGAAAATCCTTACCCAAGATTAGAACAACGAAGTGAAATGCTCTCGAAGGCATTTCAAGAAAATATTAACCGAGCAGGTATCAAAGCTACGCTCCAACGTGTTGGTTCGATGATGTGTATGTTCTTTACTGATCGTGAAGTTTGGAGTTTTGATGATGCCATCACATCAGATACCAAAGCCTATGGCAAGTATTTCCACGTGATGCTCGATAGTGGCATTTATCTTGCGCCATCACAATATGAAGCATTATTCTTGAGTGTGGCACACTCTGACGAAGACCTTGAAAAAACGATTACCACTCATCGGAAAGCAATCGTCTAAAACCCTCACTGTTCTTCATTATTAATTCTTCAAGATTCTTCCGTTTTTGGGGATATTTTCCTGCAACCTTCCTCTTGTATAGGTGTTGCTTTAAGGGTTGTGTTATGTGTTTATTTCCGACTTATTAAGGTCATATAGTTTTTTCACTAAATCATGCATCAGTTATGAAAAACGTTACTAACCTCAAGCGCTCGATTGCTACTGCATTCGTCATGCTTGCTCTGTTTTCATTCATCTCCTCATTCGCACAAGCGCAGACAACCTCAGTCTATAAGCGCGGTGTGATGATTGAAGAATTTACCGGTACTTGGTGCGGCTATTGCCCACGTGGTGCTTGGTTTATGGATTCACTTCAAACCTATATGCCGAACAATGCAATCGAAATTGCTTGGCACAACGTCGATGAAATGACTATCGGACCGGTACAAGATACCATCGAAGCTTACTTTGCTGTCGGGGGCTTCCCGAATGTTGGCTTGCAAAGAACTGCAGCTACCGGTATTAATGACTGGAGTGCCAATGACCCGCTCTACACTTCTGTAAAGACTGCGGCGAAACAAATGCCTTTAGTTGATTTTAGAATTGTCAATGTTGCCTACAATAGTGCTACAGGGCAAGTTGATTTCGA
>JANYDV010000163.1 GCA_025363505.1 Bacteroidota bacterium | reverse complement strand
TTTTAAGATGAAATTCGGACTGCCCACGATCCGCGCAAATATCCTGAAACACATCCCGGGTATCCGCGAACTCGGCGCACTCGAAGCATCATATCTCTTGAGAAAACCTTTGTAATAGTTGAATGGCATCAAAAAATCTTTTTCGGCTGGTAATCCTCCTGATATTTTTTTTCCTCCCGAGAACGAGCATTCTCTATGCTCAGATTGATCCATATAGCAGACTCAGCGACCCCCGTTCGATTACATTGTTAAATGATTCGCTCTCAAACCCTATTCAAGGGAGTACCGGATCTGATGTTCCGCAATTAAAAGACAACAGCGATGGCTTTGCTATTCTCGCGGCTGCTTCCGGTCAAGGAATTCTCACGCATAGCGCCATTGTCTATAATACTGCTGACACGGCAACACGACTAAAAATATGGATAGATGATTCGCTTGTCGCTTTTGGCACAATCTATGATCTGATTAATACTCCGAAAGGACAATTTCGACTTCCTTTTAGCCATTTCTATTTTACTCGGGGGGTCTCTTATTGGATTAACTACAGCCAACGCCAAAGGCAGTTTTCAGTGGAACATCGAAATGCCGAATATTCTTGCTGAGGGAAGACACTTACTTTCTGTTAATGCTCAGATTCGACCCGAACCCATCTTTGTATTGTCTAAACCAACGATTAGATTACTCGTTGATACACTCCCCGTAGTTTTAGAAGCAGGTGACACACTCCATTTTACGGCAACCGGGTTTCATCCTGGCGAATCACTTCAAGTTTTTCTTGATTCGATCAATATTCAACCTATCGAAACCATGGTCGTCGGAGCGGATTATAGACTTTATGGAAAAGTTGTCATTCCACGACTTCGCCAAAGAGCATATTATCTTCTTTTAATCGGGGATCAAAATGATACAGCGTTATGCACAGTCCCGATCGGAGTGACACAAACCAGAAATTATGAATTTGAATCATTGCTGCCCCCTTTGGCAGTTTCGACTCCTTTTTATCACTCACAAATTATTAGTTTTTATTGGTGGGCTGCCTGGAGCCAACAAGCTATTGTCCTCTTTGAGCCAAAAAAGATCGGCGACAGTATTACATTCGCCTTCTCAATTCCGGAGCGAGATTCGTTTATGGTCTATGGGTATGCAACTATCGGAAGCAAGTATGGCAATTATTCCTACGCACTTGATGGCGAAGAAAAGGGTTCGTACAAAGGATATTTAGAAACCTTTGAAAACAGAGAAATACCATCCGATACTCTGAAGATTGGAAAAGTTATGCTCGATAGTGGTCAACATTCATTTACATTCCGCTACAAAGGGCGCGACCCCAAAGCGACAGACAGTCTCTTAGGGGCAGATCATTTCGTGATCGTACCCCTTTCGGTCTCAAATTTCCCCAACACCTCTGTCCACCCTGAAGATGCGTTTACAAATGGTAATAACCATTATACGCTCAGACTTTTTCCAAACCCTTCTTCTAATGATTGCTATATAGAACTTCCGCCTTCGCCCAAAGAGAGTCTTTTAACCGGAAGCCTGACAATAACTGATCTCCTCGGGAAGTATGTGTACCGTACTACTCTCAGGAAGGAAAACAAAGAGCAGTCAGTGAAGCGACTTCAACTTCCTCGGTTATCAAATGGGAAATATATTGTTCGCCTTCAATGGAGCACCGGAGCACAAATCTATTTTGCCAATCTTATCATTGTAAATAAATAGCTATCGGATTACGAGATAATATTGTTGTTTTTGTCGTTTCGCACAACAACTTTGGCTTTTATGAAGATTGTTTTGAGAGCTGACAAACACCATGGATCAAAAAAAAATACGTACTCTTTATTACATACTACTTCCCACCTGCAGGTGGTCCGGGGGTGCAGCGCGTTACGAAATTTGTCAAATATTTGCAAGATTTCGGTTGGACGCCGATCGTTCTGGCGCCGCTTGACCCGCAATATCAAGCCTTAGATGCATCGCTCGAAAAAGAAATACCCGCAGATATTATCATCCGTCGCAGCCCAATCTTCGAGCCACATAATCTTTATAAAAAATTTGTTGGTATTGATAAAAATACTGCTATTGATGTCAATGTCAACCAACGCGAAGGCTCAAAACCATCGTTGAAGCAAAGAATCGCATCGTTTGTGCGCTCAACTTTTTTTGTGCCCGATGGTCGAATCGGTTGGCTTCGCTCGGCGGTTGCCGAGGGTGTGAAGATCACCAAAGAATTTCCGATTAGTGCAATCTACACCTCTTCACCTCCATACACAGTTTCATTGATTGGCAGAAGTATTGCTCGCAAAACCGGCATTCCGTTTGTTGCAGGATTCCGCGACCCTTGGTCGGGCTTCGAAAGCTCAACACCTGATCGTTGGCTGCTTCCGCGACTACTTGATGAGCATCTTGAACACACCGTCTTCCGCGATGCTACTAAAATCGACGTTGCCTGGAAAGGCATTGTGAGTGATGCACTCGAAAAATATCCCGAACTGCCGAAAGACAAATTTGTACTCATTCCAAACGGATTTGACAGCGCAGACTTTCCGGAAAAAGACATTCATCAACGGGCAAAACGTATTCGCGGAGAACAATTTGTCCTGACCTATAGCGGTTCGATGTACGGACCTCGCAACCCAAAAAGTTTATTTGCTGCGCTGGAGTTACTCATCAAACGAAATGAAATTGATCCCACAAAGATCACATTGCGTTTTGTCGGAAGATTTGGTACCGAGATTCACGAGATGTTCGAAGCGCCATTGATCAAGCCGATGATCGAGAAATTTGATTACGTTGCGCATAACCGCGCCGTCGAATTAGTCAGTGATAGCGATGCCCTGTTGCTCATCGTTGACGATACGCCAAGCGTGGCGGAAATCGTACCGGGCAAAGTCTATGAGTATCTCGGAGCGATGCGCCCGATGATTGCTATTGCTCCGCCGACCGGAGCTATCGGGCAATTACTGAAAGAAACATCCGGTGGCATCACCGTTGCGACATCAGACATCGAAGGGCAAGCAATGGCATTCAAACATTTTTATGACAAGTGGCTTGGAGGCGAAGAAACTTCCGCGACGATGAACATCCAAGCGATCAAACAATATGAACGCCGCGAAGAAGCAAAAACACTTGCCGCCTTGCTCGATCTGGTCTCTATCCGAAAATAGTATCAATGCCAAGCTGGAGCGAATATATCGACAGTGCGATCACGCGCTTCACACTTGAAGGCGTTGACGAAGCAGAAATTAATGCGCACTATCTGGCTTGTCATTGTCTGGGGCTTTGGACTCGTTCGGAACTTCGACCGTTTCTTGATCACAGCCCTCGCCCCCCCGAAGCAACACTTTATAACAGTCTCGTCGAACGCCGTCTCGCTCACGAACCTCTGCAATATATTATTGGTGAAACCGAATTCTTTGGTCTGAGAATATTCTGTAGCCCCGAAGCATTAATTCCGCGCGCCGAGACCGAGATCGTTGTCGAAGAAGCACTCCGCGAAGCCGAGCGAATGCTTGCGACGACATCACGGCTGCGAATACTTGATATTGGTACCGGCTCCGGTGCTATCATTCTCGCGCTGGCGAGTCGCTTGCAACAATGCGAATGTATCGGCATAGATATTTCCGCAGATGCACTGGTGCTTGCCGAAAGAAACAAAGCACGACTCGGCTTGAACAATGTGCTTTTTTTACAATGTGATTTCCTAAGTGAAGTCAATAGTCTCAAAGGAAATTTTGATCTGGTCGTTTCGAACCCACCGTACATTCCTGATGACGACATCAATGAACTGGCAGAAGAAGTGAAGTCATTCGAACCGCGAGTTGCACTTACCGATGGCGCTGATGGATTGTTATTTTATAACCATATCGCAACGAACGCGGCAACATTACTGACAGACACCGGGGTAGTCATTGTCGAAACAGAATTCAAAGGTGCGCCGAAAGTCCGAGCTATTTTTCAACAGCAGGGACTCAAAATCCTCCGCACAGCAACCGATCTTTTGAGTTATGAACGTGCGGTCGTAGCACAGAATACTAAATAATAATTTATGCGGCTATTAATTCAACGTGTTGCCAATGCCCGAGTGTTAGTTGGCGAGGAAGTAACCGGCTCGATTGCTCAGGGCTTGCTGATCTTCTTGGGTGTCGGTGAAGGTGACACCGAAATAATGTGTGATGAACTTGCGTCAAGAGTGACAAAAATGCGCATTTTTAATGATGATATGGGTAAAATGAATCTTGACATCGGGCAAAAAAATGGCTCGATCCTTGTGGTAAGCCAGTTTACGCTCTTTGCCGATACCCACAAAGGAAATCGCCCGAGTTTTATCGCTGCTGCGAAGCCGGAAATAGCAAATAAACTCTATCGAAAGTTTATCGAAGTATTAGGAATATTACTCGGACACGAACGGATAGCCGAAGGTCGATTTGGGGCGAATATGAACGTTGAATTATCTAACGACGGACCTGTAACAATTTGGGTTGATAATTGTTGTTAAAATCAGCGGATAGGTGCTGACACACGATATAATCTATTATGGTTGGCATTACATAAAGAAGTGGTATATTCGCTCTATGAAATAGGTATTGAAAAGGTGTTCATCAATCATCTCCAGTCAACAATGAAAACAATAAGCAACTTCCCCCGACTACATCAGTTTTTGGTCGCATTTGTATTATTATTAACATTTGCCTCACTTCCAACATTTGCTCAAGCACAATATCCTGAGTGCGGAGGAGGTAAAAAAGAAAAGGTGACCAATAGTGGCACAGAATTTCTGTTGGTCTTTATGCAGAATGAAAGCACTGATTATGATGCCGGGGTCGGCAGTAGTTCCTATTTTCAGAATGTGTATATTGCTTCGCTCGATGATACGGCGACAGTAACAATTACTTGTGGTCTCTACCCCACGTTCAAAAAAGTAGTATCGCTGCCAGCTCGCAGTTCTCAAGTTGTCTCATTAGTAACTGCGGCATTCCCATCGTTCCTTGTACTGAGTGATGAAGTGGTTGATCAGACGGTTGTGGTCGTCAAGTCAACATCTCCTATTGTCTGTTATGGAATGAATCACAAGTCCGCAACTGCTGATGCTTTTCTTGCATTACCTCTCAATGTTGCCGGCACACTCTATATGGCTATGTGTTTTAGCAGTTCAACAA
>JANYDV010000099.1 GCA_025363505.1 Bacteroidota bacterium | reverse complement strand
TCGGAACACGATTCATAACAGTTCGTGGAAGCGCCAGTAAGAATGGCAGTGGAGATACACTCGATGCTGTCAGAGCACACACTTCGCCGACGTATCAACTTTTTCCAAATCCGGCGAACAATACTTTATCGATCAGTAATCTATCCGCTATTCCATCAAGGGTTATTTCCTGTTACGATATACTTGGTAGATTGTACAATCCACAAATTATTTCCTCAGACAATACAAATACCACTCTCGATATTTCACCCCTACCTCCCGGTAAATATGTGCTTTGTATTGATGCTCAACACATTCGGAGTACGTTTATTAGATATTGAAAACATTACGAATCATATCATTAATCGTAGGTACTGTGCTGGTGAGTATGAATGTTCATGCGCAGAATTGGACCAAAGTTTTTACTGCGCCGACCTTATGTAGCTCCGCTTTTTTTTCAAATCCGAACGAAGGTTGTATCGGTACCGGAAATTACCCCGGTGGTTTCCCTGCACAAATATATTATACTCGCAACGGGGGAGCTACTTGGAATAGGTCGCTGATTCCGAACATGCAACTCTTAGGACAAGTGACCGATATATTTTTTAAGGACAAACTCAACGGCTGGGCAACAATTCGCGAAGCGATCGAGCATGGTTGGAGTGGCGTTTATAAAACGATTGATGGTGGCGAGACTTGGCAACTCTGGTATCAGGCAGACTTCCCTGTTTCGATCAGAGAAATCCCGACCGGTGTTTTTTTTACCGATCGTAGTCTTGGCATTAAGCGCTCGGTTGATGGAGGTCAAACGTTTCAGGTTGTTGCTCCGAGTGATGGTGCTCTTGGTTTAGATTTTATGAATGATCGTGTTGGTATTTCTTCTTCCGAGGGTAAGGTCACCGATCCATTATATATTACTCTTGATGGTGGTAATACTTGGAGTTCGTTTGCAACAAAACGCGAGGCATGGAGTACTTTTGGCGACTTTGCAACAAAACGGTTGTTCGTCGGTAGCGAACGCGACAATACATTCCCCGGCATAGAATCTTTCATTGGTTCGACAAATGATAGTGGTGCAACTATAACACAACATTTTAGCGGAAAAGCTGATGAGTTGTGCGGAAGTATCACCGGTAACAGAGGCTGCCGCTCAGTAATCTATGCACAAAAACAAACTGGCAATGGGAATGATGGTCTCATACGAAGTACCAATGGTGGTGCGAGTTGGATACCCGTTGGAGGTCCATACAACTATAATGACAAACGTATTGCCGTGACCGGTAGAGGTGCTGTTGTCTATGCATTCGATCGTCTCGGCGGAGTCTGGAAAACAGCGAATGGCGGCGATGGTTTGATCTCAGGCTCAATACTAACGTCGTTTCAGATTGTGCAACCAACAACTATTGCAAGCATTAAACTTTGCGATAGTCTTCTCTCTACTTTCACATTCCGATATACAGAGTGTGATTCGGTAATGATAGTAAAGATTTCTTTTCTCGATGACACGCTCGGCGAACTTACGACATTGCATAAATCAATAGCGTTCGGATTTGGCGGAAGCAAAAATGATTCTATAAAAATAGTCTTCAAACCCGAACGTATTGGATCTTCAATACAGCGAGTTCGGTTCACACTCAAGCAAGCAGATGGGTTTTTTCAAGATACCATTATCACTCTAAATTTTAATACACTCCCTGCCAGAGATATACTTATTGTTGAAGAAGCGCTGAATAACGCAATTGACTTCGGGACTCGAAGTGTCTGTAGTGATGACTCCGTTCATATTATTACCATCACTAATATTGGCTGTGCAACTTTGACATTGAACACATTGAGCGTTACGGGGGCTGCGTTTTCGCTGCTGTCAAATTTCATTCCGACCACTCTTGACCCGGGTGTATCAAGACAGTATCTCGTACGTTTCAAACCCACGATCATCGGCTCGGAAACAGGCTCGATCATCGCAAAAACCGCTAATGCTTTCGACACCATTACTCTTTCCGGAGTTGGCAGAACCGGCAACCGTGGCTACACATTACAGCAAACACCTATCACATCGACTATCTGTGATTCTGTAGATGGTTTTATTACAATTCGAAATACATCTTGTACTGATGTTACGATTGATTCTATCTTGGTTCAAGATCCTTTCCGTTTTGATGCTGTATCATTACCTATTAATCTGGCAAGTGATTCGGTGATTGTTCTACATTATCACTTTGTCCCCTCCACCCCGGGAAAATACAGTACCCCTGTCGCAATCCACTCTAAGAACGTGAATGCTCCGTTTGATACTACTCTTCTTCTATTGGCAAGAGCAACCGAAGGGGTACCTAATGCGGTGTATTCAACTCAAATTCTTCCGTTTGATTCTGTTTCGACCTGCTCATTCAGAGAGCTTGAACTAACGATTATTAATACAGGATGTGATACGCTATTGTTTCCTGTCGATCCTAATATAACCGATACTACTGATTTTCGTATCGTCAGAAATATTTCAAAGCGACAATTGCTTCGTGGAGATACAGTAAGCATTCGCATACGATTTCATCCAACGCATTCCGGTACGTTTAGCGAGTCCCTCCATACCTTAACGAATACTGGGCAATTAGATATTTCACTAACGGGTATTGGAAATGACTCGGGGGTATTATCGGTGACGTTTCCGACGCTCGGAAATATTTTAACTTGCAAAGACACTACCTTTTCGATTACCATAGAGAATACGACGTGCGACTCTTTCTCACTTGATTCGATACAACTAATAGGAATTGGAAGCGCAGATTATACCCTGATCTCCTTCTCGAAGGTGCCGCTACCTATAGGTGCGAATAATATTCAGCAAATACTTTTTATCCCACAAGTCGGAGGCACTCGCGACGCTGTTGTCCATTATTTCTTGCATAAAAGTGATGGAAGTATTATAGAAAGAATTATTCCGCTTCGAGGCGTTGGAGTGCAACCGGTGCCGATGACGCTTTCTATCCCTACGTCGCCTATCACGGGGGCTGCGGGTTCATCAGTAAAAATTCCGATGAGTGTTCTTGATGTAAGTGTGACTCCCGTTCGCTCACTTACTATAATCCTTCATACCAATACAGATCTTCTATCACCAACAAGTTTTGATTTAAGCAATAGTGTGCTCGGCGGCGCGACAATCAGATCGCTCAGTACACAGGGTGATAGTGTCCTGCTTATCCTAGATCTCACAAAACCTATTATTCTTCAGAGTGGTCTTCTTGGTACGTTAGTGTGCAATGTCTATGTTACTGATACAGTCCAGACAGATATTACCCCATTATTGTTTTCAATTTCTGATGCGTCGCTATCAACGACGTGCTTACCGACTCAACTCGGACAAGCTACTACATTTACTCTTGACTCTATGTGCGGCATCACTGCACTTTCAGCATATCTTGCTCGGGGTATTCATGCTATAGTAATCGAAAGTATTTCTCCAAACCCTGCGCGATCAGAAATTACGTTCTGGGCAAAGCTTAATGGGGAGGTTGCTCATCAGCTCTTAGTAGAGATTTTAGATGACAATGGAAAATGCATCCAAGAAGAAA
>JANYDV010000084.1 GCA_025363505.1 Bacteroidota bacterium | reverse complement strand
TTCCGTTTGTTCGGTCTAAAATGTTTAGCGTAGAGGACATCAGCCGCTCTCGTGAGTTTCCGGAGTTTGATGTGTTTCTTGTATAGAGAATTACCACATCGGAAAGATACTCGCCATATACTTCTTCAAATGTATTGGTATTGGTGATATTGCCGAATGAAGTGCTCAGCGCACCCCTGATTTCATATAGGTCTTTGGAAAAGGGCGAAGAGAGCAACGAACCCGAGAACAGAATTTTTTTACTGTATGGACTAAATACTGCCGGACCGCAATTGATGCCCGGCGGAGTAATCTCTGTGATTGTTTTCTTGGTTACAATAGCAAGATATAATTTGTCATCCCCGGAAAAAAGGATGCTATCCTCAGTCGGCGACCAAGAAAATTTTGTGTCGCGAATATTATTAATACTGTTTCCTGAAAAATAGATCGGTGAGCCTACACCATCGGAATTTACTATTGCGAATTTCGATCGATTGCCACCCGCATCTTGTAAGAACACCATTCTTTTTCCATCCGGAGAAAGTGAAGAGACTGTTTCTTGTTCAAGATTATTTGCCAATGTTTTTTCTACGCCCGATCCGTCGGTATTCACCACTACTGTTTTGCTCGGGAGAGGTGGAGCGTCGATATTAAAAGTAGTGAGATAGGCTTTTGTCCCATCAGGAGAAAGCTCTGCCGAATGGTAGTTGCCTGTTGCAATTGTTTTGGGGTTCGAACCGTCGGCATTGCTAACTATCACGGAAGTCTTTTCATCATCATCTCTGTCCTGAAGAATATAGACTAACTTTCCGTTGCGGGGCGGTGATGTGAGAAAAGCCTTTTCAACAATGAGTCTGTCAAAGGTACCATCACTATTTATTTTTCTTATTGACAGTGTATAGTGATCAGGGGTTGATAGATCGCTGGTGGCTTTGACATAATAGATCTGTATGGGTGTTTCGACAATTGGTATCTTTACTATTGGGGGCTCATTGAGCAACCCCTCTTTGCAAGAAGCAAGGGTTAGAAGTAATATAAACAATGGTAATATTTTCTTCATAGTATTCACGGATTCCTGCTACGATCACTAATCAAACGGTCACCCAAACGGCAGATGCCTTTCGGGTGACCGTTTGCGATTACAAAGATACAATTAACGATGACGAATGATCGTTGCGGTATCGACAGGTGTGCCTGTCGAATCATCAGCGTCATTGTCATTCGGTCTGCCATGACCATGATGTCCGTCATGTGGTCCGCCACGATGATCGCCGATGTGTGTTGAATCACCACGGTGGCAATTGCCGCTATCATTCGGATTACGAGTCGTATCGGTTGGGTTGCTACCACCGCCCGAACTACTGCCATTGCTCAGAAGGCCGGAAAGATCGCCGGTACAAGAAGCCATCACAAAAGCGACGACGACTAAGAGGGGATACAGAGTTGATTTTTTCATTCGTGTCCTTGATAAATACGTAAATAAATTATTCGTTACTATACATCATTCAGGGGATAAAACTTTTATTAAAAAGCAAAGTGCGTGCCGATCGAGAATGCTATTTTTTCAGCGAAATTGGTACTGCCCTGTGTTTGATAAATCACGCCTGTAAGCTCCGGTCCTGCGGTAATGCTCAGATGATAGATCGGATCATATTCAAGCCCAAGCGAAAGTTTTGTCAGCGGTCCGATTTGCGAGTATCCTGCGACGGCTCGTCCGGTTACTCGGATACCTCCGATCATTTCGATCGGTGATGAATTTGCCCGATAGGACAGACCTGCCCAGATCAAGGCTCCTTCGGGTGATAAATTGCCATTGCTTGCAACAAGAAAGAATGGAAAGCTCTCTTGCCCACCAATTGCGCCAACTTCTGAATGTGCAGATACTTCATACCACACTCCGAGCGTTGTATTATTGAAGGCAGTGCTTAGCTCGGGCACATTCCCTTTGCGAGTTTGTAAAAATAGTGGGGCAACTGTGCGTTCGATGCTGAATGAAATTCTGCTCCCTGTTTCGGTGCCAAAATCAGAAATACGATCTGAAGGCTGTAATCGAATCATATTTGATGGCGAAGACGTCACAATATTGGTTGATGTCCTGTCGTTCGATGGGTGTACTGCTGTTGTCGGAATGATCATTGGCTCCTCTTCGATCGACTTCGTTATTAGCGCTGCGTCGTTCGATGTTGCTTGATCTTTGTTGTTATTGATTGGAGATTGACCAGACGATTTGAGTGCGAGAGTATTCTTGTTTATGATTGTTGCATCCACGTCATTTGACACTGATACTTTAGTAGTATTCTGTTCTTTGTTTTCAAGAACTTGTCTATTCTGAGAATGACTATTGTTCAGTTGCTTTGACTTGACAACGGCTATATCCTTATCGGCATTAATAGTCGAATGATTGGTCGGAGTTGATGAGCTTTGGTTTGTAAGAGTAGTATTACTTTTCGAGAAAGAATTATGTTTTACGCTTGAAGCAATATCTTTATTGTTTGTTTGCTTGGTTGGCTCAGCTTGAGCTAGCGTAGCACTTGGCATTTCGACAGGAGTTGCCTGATCGGACAGGGTTAATTGATGTTGTGGTAGTTGCTCAACGTTACGGATGGTAGCTTGTGGCGGTGTAGCAAGTTCATTGCTCTCAGTGAGCTTAATCACTCCAACGGTTACGATACCGGTCACCGCAAGTGCCGGAATGACGAACGTCTTGAGCATCGGTAGCCAGGTGCTGATATTGCTGATTGCCGGGATCGCAGGCGCAACGGCGGTGGTTGCCGCAAGTGGTATGGCAATGCCGGCTTTAAGAAATAACTCTTCGGTGAGTGCGATAGGGGGCACAGCGGTCTGAACTTCTTTTTCGATTGCGGCTTTGAGACGCATTGCATCTTCGAACTCTGCCTGAAGGGTAGGGTTGTTCGAGAGCGCCTCATAGAGCTTGGAGCGCTCGGCAGGAGACGCTTCGCCATCGACGAAGAGATAGATCAGATCAGAGTGTGATAGTGAATTGTTCATTTTGTTATTTTTTTCCGTGACGGAGTTGCTACTTCATCAGCAAGATAGGGTGTCAAGATTTCGCGCATACGGCTTTTTCCGCGTGCGATCCAATTTCGTACCGATGTAACGGGGACTTCCATCATTTCAGCAATTTCATCATAAGATAAACCCCCGTAAGTTTGCAGCGAAAGTGCTTCACGCTGATCTTCGGGTAAGAGGTCAAGTGCCATAGCGATGAGCGATGCCAGTTCGGCAGACTCAACGGAACGGTCTTCGACCGGGAATTCAAAATGTTCGATCGGCGTCGTCATCTTCTGGTTGCGACGCGCATTGAGCGAGAGATTTCTCGCGATACGAAGGAGATATGCCGGAACATTGGTCATATTTGCTTCGCCTGATGCTGCCTTCAAGAAACGGATGAATGTTTCCTGAAAAATGTCATTGGCTTGTTCTTGGTCGCCAAGAATGCGACGACAATAGAGAAATACTCTTGAAGAATAGCGATTATACAATTCAGTAAAAGCCGCATCACGAGATGTACCCTCGCCTTTTAACAAGGCGCTGAGCTCAAGGTCGCTAAGTGGCTTTAATTCATACTTCATCGCTATGTGAATAACACTTTAAGGGATAGGCTGTTTCACTGAAATAAAGAATAAGTCCCGGTGCGCTTGTAAGTGTTTTATTATCATTGTGATAGACCACTTTAAAACAATGTCAACATTAAAAAAGCGAGCGAATCTGTTTTGATTCGCTCGCCCATAGTTGAACTCGCTCCGAGGTAGAAAAATGTTCTTACTTAATCACGACATTCGGATTCGTATCAAATCCTCGTTGTTGCAAGATTTGCTCCATCTGCAATAGTTTTGCTTCGAGCATTTTAACTCGTTCGTTGAGTTCTTTTACAGCATTGATTGTGACATAGGTGATAGCGTGAGAGTTATAGTTCAAGATCTCAGTCTGTTGTGTGTCTTCAGGATGAAGTTTTACATTGCTGGTACCAACAGTGTATGGTGCGATCTTTTGCATCTCTTGCGCAATAATACCGATGTTCTCGTTTTCGGTCGGTGTACCTGCTAAGCCATTATAGTAATAGCGTACAGGTCTGATCTGTGTAAGGACATCAAGACCATCAGTGAACGGACGAATGTTTGTCTTCAAACGTGCGTCTGATGCAATAGTCCAAGTATTGGTCGAAGGTTTGACAGCATTATCAATTGACACTTCAAACTTACCGTTTGAATAGAGTGCCCACGAACCCACGGGTGCTTGAGCATAGACTCCAGTCCCGTTTGTAGTTCCGGCACAATACCCATATACCCCTTTGCCATTTCCGGTAACCGTTCCGTACATACCCCATCCGGTCCCGTCTTGTGAACCCCATACGCCGATACCATTACCGGTCGTACTGGCATTTTCACCACGTACACCACAAGATGTGGCACCACCAGCGGTTGCATTGCAAATACCATGTACAGCAAAAGAAGAGCCGGTAGTTGAGTTGGTCTCACCTCTTACTCCTGCTCCTGTACCTGAAGTTGCGCTGTGGATTCCAACGATAGCATGACTCGAATTTGAAGTGCCATTGGTCGTTGATTCTAATGAGGTTGCAGTACTCCCGGCATTTGCTATTTGAAAATTTCCTGCGCGCCCTGTACCAATAGTATTCGAAAATAGATTGTCGGAAGAGTTTGCAGCATTATAATTTGCTACATATAATGCAATACCTTTGCCCTGTGTGCTTGCCTGCACAGCAATCGAGCTACTATTTCCATTGACAACTTCAAAAAATGCCGCTTTCCCTGTGCCATTGTTATTGCCATAACAACCAACACTTGATGAACCGCCATTGTTTGTTGACCACGATGCCGCAGTGGTGCTTGAGGCATTATTTACTTGGAAATATCCGGCAATACCTGTGCCGATACATTTTGCTTCGAGTACATTTGCAGTAGTGCTTGAAGAATTTTCGAAATAGCCGGCGCGAGCGGTGACTGAAGTTGAACCAACTATGCCATGGACACCGACGCCCGTAGTACCGGCGAAGCCATAAACTCCGTCACCGGTGTTGGTAATACCTGACACACCTTTGCCACCTCC
>JANYDV010000071.1 GCA_025363505.1 Bacteroidota bacterium | reverse complement strand
ACTGGCAGCGCTTTCGATGTTGGTCAGGACCCGTGATGCTATGCAAGATCTTACGGCTATTCGTGCAAAACTATTCCGGTCGCTGAGAAACTTCCCGGTTCGTGCGGTGCTTCCGGTCGAAAGTAGTTTGGTCGTCTTGCTTGATGAACATCGGGCGGTCGAGGCATTAAAAAAGCTCCATCGCGATTTTTTTGAATAGTTTGATAACACGAATGAAAAAATACTTGGGGCTGGTATTGTTGATGGCACTTGGTTGTCAAACGACTTCTGCCCCACCAACAACACTCACCTCTTCTGACTATTTACCATTAAAGGTAGATAACCGATGGCAGTATTTACGTGAGAAATATTATCGTGGTACACTTATTACTTCTGATACACTGACAATAACAGTAGTACAGTTCGACAGTGTGCTCAAGGCATGGATGGTTGCACGTGTTTCGTCATCGGGGACTGATACGATATCTATTCAAAAAGAAGATGATACTCATTATCGTTTTCTTCGATCCGGTCTCAGTGTTTTTTTACCACTGATCTCGATCTCACCGACATCAGCAATAGCAATGCTCTTGCCGACAAAAGCTGATGGGATCAATTCAAACCAAGAAACATCATTGATATCAGATTCAAGTTTCAATAGCAGCGTAAGTAAACGTCTTCACCAGCACTATATGCTCTATAATGCAGATAGTACTACCACACTGCAATTAGATTTTGAGCATAGCTTCGTGCGCGGTGTAGGACAAGTGTATGCGAAGTTTGTGGCGGATATAAATCAATGTTTGGTCTGTTCGCTTCGTTCGGAATTTTACACATATCGTTTGATAGATTATACTATACAATGAATCCAGAAGAATATTCTATTATTGTTTCGGCGCTGAACGAAGATACCGGAAAGGGCGACCCGACGACCGAAGCAACCGTTGATTCGAACAAGGTCGGTACAGCTTTTTTTCTCGCAAAAGAAGATGGTATTCTCTCGGGGATAGAGTATGCCTGCGAAGTTTTTAGTGTGTACGCAAAGCGAAGCAATCGCGAGGCGGAAGTTACACACCAAATACTGATACCAGATGGAACGGCTATTAAAATAAACGATAGGCTTGCCGTTATTTCAGCCCCGCTGGATATTATTCTTACTGCCGAACGCGTTGCCCTAAATATTTTGCAACGAATGTGTGGTATCGCGACAATGACTGCACAGTTTGTTGAAGCCGTTAGAGGTACCGGAGCAACAATTCTCGATACACGTAAGACAGCGCCTTTGCTTCGTCCATTTGATCGGTATGCTGTCAAGAGTGGTGGGGGAAATAATCATCGCTATTCACTTGGAGATATGATTCTCGTTAAAGACAATCATATTGCAGCTAATGAGATGAATATTGAGCAAGTGATAAAGAAGCTTCGCGTTTATTTTCAAACCCACGATAATATTCCCGTAGAATTAGAAGTAACCGATCTTGAGCAATTTGCAGTCGTGCAAGAGTTCGGAGTTGGTATTATTGACAGAGTATTATTCGATAATTTTTTACTCGAAGATCTTCGCGAAGGTGTCAAAAGAAATAATGGGGTTTTCGATACTGAAGCATCAGGGGGTGTGAATTTAAACACCGTCGGCAAGATTGCCGAAACCGGTGTAAAGTATATTTCGGTCGGAGCACTAACTCATTCAGTCAGTGGCTTAGATATTTCTTTAGAGGTGGAGTAGCAGTTTAGCGGGTTGTCTCGACATCTTCGAAGAGTGCTTCGAGAAGCGCCTGTTTATCAATGGGAATAATGCCTAATTCTTCTACAACCAAACCTGCCGCACGATTGGCAATCATTGCTGCTTCGCGAACCGATGCCCCACAAGCCTTGGCGACAGCAAGCGTCGCGATCACGGTATCTCCGGCGCCAGAAACATCGGCAACTTCTCGGGCAGTTGTTGGTATCGAAAATGGCTCGCTTTCGCCTCGCTCGAAAAGAAGCATTCCTTTTTCACTTAAGGTCAAAAGCAGATTGTCTGCTTGTAACATATCGAGCAACTTAAGACCGGCTTTGATAATTTGATCATCGTTCGATAACTTAATTCTCAGCGCGTCCTCGATCTCTTTTTTATTCGGCTTGAAGACACAGACCGATTTGTATTCAAAAAAATTATCATGTTTGGGATCGACAAAAATTGGGACGTTGTTTTTTTGAGCGAGCAAACATACCCGACTTATTAAACCTGCAGATAATACCCCTTTATTATAATCTTCGAGTATAATACCATCGAGGCTCTCGATTTGATCATTAAGAATACTAAATAATTTTTCTTCGACATTTGCCGATATCGGATCTTTCTTTTCATGATCCACTCTCAGCATTTGCTGTGAGCCTGCGACGACTCTGGTTTTCACAGTCGTTGGTCGATCAAGGTCGGAAATGATCCCTTCGGTCGATAAACCAATCTCATGCAAGAGGGTACGAACTCGATCACCTTTGGAGTCATTGCCAACCACCCCAAGCAATAGGGGCGTCGCTGAAAGTGTATGGATGTTGTGACCGACATTTGCTGCACCGCCAAGGCGTGCTTCTTCACGGTGAATGTCAAGCACCGGCACCGGAGCTTCGGGCGACATTCGTGAGACCGTGCCGAATAAGTAGCGGTCAAGCATTAGATCGCCAATAACAGCGATTCGAGCCTTAGAAAAGGCTTTTGCGAGTGATTCTATAAATGTTTGTGATAACATTGAGTTAGCATTTCCCCAAAAAACACCGTGAATATGACTAAAATTGCCTAATTGGAGTTTCGGTCAAATCTATTTGCCCTACTGGCAGCTCCCGTAACCTTAACGGTTCTAATACGTTGTAACGAGCTACGGTAATAGGGGTTTCGGGAAGGTTTTGAATCCCGATGCTGTTCTAATACGCTTTGGCACAAATCACCAATGAATCAGCACGCGCAAGCACTTGAAGAGAAGATTAGAGCAAAGACCGCACGCATCGGCGTGATTGGTTTGGGCTATGTCGGCTTGCCGTTAGGGATAGAATTTGCCGTAAAAGGTTTTCGCACCGTCGGGATCGATCTTGACCCAAGAAAGATCGACTCCCTTTCTCAAGGTAAAAACTATATTCAGGATATTGACGATGCGGTCGTCGCTCGTGTATTATCTAAAGGGTTATTTTCTGCCCAGGATAATTATGCTAAGTGCGATGAACTTGATGTTATTTATATTTGCGTCCCGACGCCATTTACTGACAACAAAGAACCTGATATTTCCTATATCAAGAGCGCTACAGAAGCAATAGCTTCGCATTTGCGTGCCGGACAGTTGATCATTTTAAAATCAACAACCTATCCGAACACGACCGAAGGTTTGGTGCAGCCGATCTTAGAAGCAACCGGCAAAAAAGTCGGTACCGATATTTTTCTTGCCTTCAGCCCCGAGCGTATTGATCCCGGTAATCAAAAATTTACAACAGCAAATACACCGATTGTTTGTGGGGGTGTCACCTCAGATTGTACAACGCTTGCGGTGCTTGCCAATGAGCAGATCATTACGACCGTGATTGCCGTTTCGAATCCCAAAGTGGCTGAAATGGAAAAATTGCTCGAAAATATTTTCCGATCAGTGAACATTGCATTGGTCAATGAACTTGCAAAACTCTGTGACCGTATGGGCGGTATTAATATGTGGGAGGTGGTCGAAGCCGCAGCTACCAAGCCATTCGGCTTTATGCCGTTCTTTCCCGGTCCCGGTATCGGCGGACATTGCATTCTGATTGATCCCTATTATCTCTCTTGGTATGCCCGTGCGTATGACTTCGAAACAAATTTTATCACCTTAGCGGCAGAAACCAACGAGTCAATGCCGTTTTATGTGCGTGATATGGTAATCCATGAAGTAGCACACTTGCCGAAGAGTATTACTGATGTCAATGTGCTCGTACTGGGTGTTGCTTTCAAACGTGATGTTGATGATACCAGACACTCACCGGCGCTGCGAGTGATCGAACTCTTGCTTGCCGAAGGATTAAAAAACATTTCATACAACGACCCGTTCGTGTCGCAGATTTCTATTAGCGGCAATGAATATCGTTCGGTAGAACTATCGGAAAAAATACTTGGACAAACCGATATTATTCTCATTACCACAGACCATACAGGATATGATTATCCTTGGATCATCAAACATTCTTCTTGTGTCATTGATACGCGCAATGCGACCAAGAACATCACCGACCCTGCGCTGTGCAAAAAGATCGTACTGCTCGGCTCGGGAAACACAAAGAAGAACTAAGCGCTCGAAGGAAATCAATTGTCAATAAAGAAGATCATTATCGTAGTCGGAGCGCGACCCAATTTTATGAAGGTAGCGCCGGTATTGGGCGCATTAAAACGCCTTGCTTCTGAGCAGTTTCATCCGATATTAGTGCATACCGGGCAGCATTATGATGCAAATATGTCCGATGTATTTTTTAATGATCTCGAAATGCCTCATCCCGACACATTTCTCAATGTCGGGAGCGGTTCTCATGCTGAGCAAACCGCACGGGTGATGATCGAGATGGAGCGATTGGTTGCCCAAGAGAAACCCGATCTTGTGCTGGTGGCAGGAGATGTAAATTCGACACTTGCCGCGGCTATCGTGGCGGCAAAAGCAGGAGTGAGGCTCGGACATATCGAGTCGGGATTGCGATCGTTTGATCGTTCGATGCCGGAAGAAATTAATCGTATCGTTGCAGATGAATTTTCTGATTTTTGTTTTGTGACCGAGCCAAGTGGCTTAAAAAATCTTGAGCATGAAGGTATCGATAGTAAGCGTGTATTTTATGTGGGTAACACGATGATTGATTCAGTCGTGAAATATCGTAAAGCCGCCGAAGCAAAATTTAATGTACTTTCAACTCGTTTAGGCATCGAGACAAAACAATATGTATTAGTAACACTTCATCGACCCAGTAACGTCGATGAAAAAGTAAATCTTACAGTGCTGGTCGATCTTTTTGAAAGGATGTCAGCAACAGTAAAAAAAATAATGTTTCCGGTGCATCCGCGTACTCGCAAACGCATCGAAGAATTCGGACTTGATGAGCGCGTTGCAAACATTGCAGCACTCACGTTGATCGAGCCACTTGGCTATCTCGATTTTCTTGCATTGCAAGATAACTCGACCGTCGTACTGACCGATTCCGGCGGTGTGCAAGAAGAGACGACAGCACTTGGCGTGCCGTGCATCACACTTCGTGACAATACCGAACGCCCCGTGACGATCGAAGTCGGTACTAATGAAATGACCGGTCTTGACACCGAACGAATTTTAACACTTACCGCAGAAGCGATTGGTGGAAATTGGAAACGCGCTGCAGTACCCGAGCTTTGGGACGGAAAAGCGAGCGATCGAATTGTTTCGATACTAAAAGAACATATCGTTTAAGGAACATTGATGAAACAACTTAGTCTTATTTGTTGTATATTTTTTCTCACGGCAACAGCTGCATTTGCTCAGCTTACAAGTCCGGGGGGATCGGCAACGACCCAGCCTGTTCCGTCAATCACAGGCTCACTTCCCGATAAGAGTTCGCCCACGCTCTCGCAAGATGCAATGATCTTTGATGGTGCCGTCGATCCAAATGAGTACCGCCTTGGTCCAGGTGATATTCTGCAATATCGTTCTTGGACAAATAATGATGCACAGCTATTAATGGTCTCTGCAGATATGATGCTCATGGTACCTCGTATCGGACCATTCTCGGCAAAAGGAAAATCACTGGCGCAGATTCAACAAGAAGTCGGTGAAGCTGTTGAAAAAGGTTTTCAGCGTAAAGCTGGATCCGACAAACCATTTTTCACTTTATCGCTCACCCAACCTCGTCGCATTATGGTGAATATACTGGGACAGGTCGAACTGCCCGGGGCATACGCATTCACGGCGGGTACACGGGCGGCACTGGCAGTTGCAGTCGCAAATAAACCAACGCAACGGACATCGCTTATTGGAGATCAAGCATTTCAACGCGAAGAAGAAAAACGTAAACGTGAAGCTGATCGCCTCAAGCCATATCTTGGTGAAGGTGCAGAGAAAGTCTCAAGTCTTCGGAATATTATCGTTTCACATTCCGATGGAACAACTGATCGCATTGATCTTTTCCGATTCAACGGTACGCACGACCCGCGTTTCTCGCCGTTGCTTCGCGAAGGTGATGTAATTTATGTACCGTATAAAAAAATTAATGAAGGGTTGATCGGAGTCTATGGTGCTATCAGGTCGCCTGGTGATTACGAATTTGTATTGGGTGATTCATTGTGGCAGATCATTCGCTCAGCATTCGGTCCAAGTGATAATGCTGATCTGAGTAAAGTAGAGATTGCTCGGATGAATCCTGATGGCTCAAATATTGGGATTCAGATTATTGATTGTAATGCAATCAAAGTAGGAGCGGCTTCTGACGTTGCGTTGCAATCAGGAGATAGAGTTTTTGTCCGCGATCATCCGGATCTTCGTGAACTCTCGCGAGTTATTGTCAAAGGTGAAGTGGCGTTTCCGGGAGTGTATCCAATCGGTCGTTCGAACACCAAACTCTCTGATGTCATTAAAATAGCGGGTGGGTTTACGCCATACGCTTTTGTTGCCGGTGGGACGGTCACACGCAAACGCATTGATATTGATAACAAAGATATCATGATGGATGACGAGCGCAAACTCGTCGGTCGTCTTTCAAATCTTGAAGTTGAAGACACAGCAAACTTTCGTGCAATGACCGAATCGCGTCAAGGGTATGTCGCAGTGGATATGCACCAATTATTCGAAAAAAATGATGCGTCGGCAGATATTACACTTCGTGATGGTGATGTAGTCTCGATACCACCGGCATCAAACAGTGTCTATGTCTGGGGTTATGTTGGAAGCTTAGGATACATCCCGTATCAGTCGGGCTGGAAAGTTGATGATTATATTACAGCAGCCGGAGGGTATGCCGAAGGTGCCGAAAAATCTCGAACGAGAATTATTAAAGCACGCACTCGTAAATGGGCAGAACCTGATAAATCAATTGTCGAAGCCGGTGACGAGATATACGTGCCAAAAGAAGCTACCTACCCGGCGGGCTACTCGCTGCAAAAGGCAGCAGTGATCGTCGGAATTTTAACGGGTATTCTGTATGCAGTTAGTATTGTTGTTGCACTACGAAAATAATACCAGTGAAGATATTTATAATATTACTGCTTTGTATGACTGTTTGTGCATCAGTTGCTGATGCACAACTAAATTCAAAACCACATGTCGGCATTGCCCAAGTTCCGATCGGCGAAGAGGTTTATGCCTTTCTGAGACATCTCAGCGTAAGAGGTCTCATTCCGGGATATAGCGAAACGCAATTACCCATCACGGAATTTGATGTTGTACGTTTTTTACATCAAGCAAACACCATAGTACTTTCCGATGGCGAAAAGGCTTTGCGGATGAAATTTCTTCGTACCTATGAGCGTGAGCCCTATGAAGCGGTCACAATGTTTTCAGCAGAAAACGCAGAACCGCTTTTTTTTAACGGCATTCCTACTGACAAGGATAAGTATTTGTATCGTTGGCGCGATGACTCCACACGTTCCGATTTTCAAGTCCATGGAATTGGAAGTCTGGAATATCGTCGCAGGAGCAAGCCTACATCAGGGACGGCAGAGCTCGGGTTGATCGGCGGAAGATTTACGGGCACACTCAGTGGTCATGTTGGTTTTTTTATGGAAACCACTAATGGACAGGACTTCGGTGATTCCACCATCGCTCTTGAAGACCCCATTATCGGAAAAAATAAAAACTTCACATTATTTTCGCATAATTTTTTTGATCAGACTACCGCAGAGTTAGTATATAACAACGACTGGTTTACTGCCAAAATAGCTCGTGAAGCGATAGCCATTGGCGGAAGTTATCAGGGAAATAATATTATTATCTCCCCGAATATTCAAACCCCAGATTTTATCAGTTTGCAAGCACATGTAGGTGCAGTTCGATACGAAGCAACCGTGGCATCGCTCCTTGGTGACCCTCGATTTAGTGAGCGCCCGGCAACAGCAACAGAGTACACCGCCGGTCCGGGGTCATATATTGATGCAAAATATCTTGCCTTCCATGACCTCACTTTTTTTCTTGGCAACGATGTAGAAATAGGTTTTACTGATCTGACCATCTTTTCTCGCCGGTTTGATCTTGCGTATGTAAACCCATTCACCTTTTATAAGTCGGTCGAACATTCGCTTAATGATCGTGATAACGGCTTACTGGCAGCGCATGGGCGTTGGAGAATTACAAATAATTTTGAGATCAGAGGACAAGGTTTAGTTGACGACATTCTTGCCAGCAAGATCGGAAGTGGATTTTGGGGAAATAAGTTTGCGTGGCAAATTGGTGGAATGTGGTCTGCGCCGTTTGGGCTTAGTGATGTTGATGTCTCGATTGAACATACGCGTGTCGAGCCATTTACCTATTCGCATTTCAACCCTCAAAATACTTTCACAACCAGTGGGCAGATTATCGGTGCAGGTATTGGACCTAATGCGCTTAGTTGGTGGGGACTGATTCGTTGGGCACCGAATGAAAAACTGACTCTTGAAGCCACAATGACATTCGTCGAACGCGGAGAAAATATCTATAACAGCACTGACTCGTTACTTGAAAACTTTGGATCAAATTTTGAATACTCGGTCCGTAGCGAAGAAGAAAAAAATCATATTACTCATCTTCTTGATGGTCGAAGAGTCAATACCATGACGATCGAAGCTACGGTTCGATATGAGTTATGGCGCGGACTTGGTTTCTTTGCAAAATTTTTAAACAAGAGTGTTAACTATCTTGCCGGTACTCCGGAACATCCGATAGAAAACCCCTATGGACTCATCACCATTGGAGCAAAAGCACTTTTTTAGCCTGACGATTTAATATTACAATCATGACTGATCAATCATCACCAAATAGCGTCCACCACCTTGAACCGGCTCGTAAAGCATGGGTTGAAGCTATGGCACTGTTGCTTCGGCATAAGTACCTTATTTTACTGACTTCGATCGCTGTGACGATCGTCACTATTGTCTATATGTTTTTCATTGCGAAGGTCTGGTTTAAAGCAGAAGCGAACATCGTACCTGCGCGGAAGCAAGGGGGATTGTTTGACAATATAACCGCCGGAATTTCCAGTACGATTAAGGATTTGGGGCTGACACAGCTTGCCGGAAAAAATAAAAGTGATGGGGTCTATAGCCCACTTGCTATTGTCGGCAGTAGAACAGTTGGTGAGCAAATGGTAAGAGATTATGATCTCGTGAAAGTCTATGAAACCGAAAATGTAGACGATGCGATAAAAGAATTTGGCGAGCATACTTCAGTTGCAGTACTCGAGGAAGGGAATATCGGAGTATCATTTGAAGATACTGATCCTAAGCGTGCAGCGCAGGTTGCAAATCGATTGGTCGGGATGCTCAATGAAGTAAATTCAAAGCTTGCCAACGATGAGGCAAAATTTAACCGTTCCTATATTGAAACACGATATGGTAAGATGATTGCCGATCTGGATTCATCAGAAAAAGCACTCGGTGCGTATCAACGTAAGTATGGTGTGTATGAATTAAAAACTCAAGCAGCGGCTCAACTGTCGGTCTTGAGTACACTCGAGCAGCAGCGTTATCTCTCCGAAATTCAGCTTGCAAGTGCTGTGCAATTATATGGTGCTGAATCGCCGGAAGCGAATACGATGCGAACACAGATGGGTGAGCTTGGAAAAAAACTCGAGGATCTCCGGACAGGTATGGATCAAAACGCAAAAAGTTATTTCCCGGCAATGAACGTCATGCCCGATGTAGCATTAGATTATCTTCGTTTGACGCGTGAGGTAGAAATACAATCAAAATTAAAAGCATTTATGCTTCCATCTTACGAGCAAGCAAAAATGGATGAAAATAAACAGTCGCTGTCGTTCATTATGCTCGACTCGGCACAAGTGCCATTTAGAAAAACAAGACCAAAGCGTTCGGTTGCTGTCTTAATAGCTTTTTTTGGTAGTATTGTACTCACATCGCTTGCAGTTATTGCCGCGACTCGTATTGGCGAAGCCCGCGAGCGCTTCCGACACGACCGTAAAATACTCGGAGTCTAAGACCAGAGAAATGAACACCCTCTCGAGATTGCTCTTTCGTTCTTCGAGATCGCAGTTTTTGTGGTGTGTTTTTATTGTTGCCTTGATCATTCGTGTTGCGATTGTTCTTTCATTTGGTGATGCTGACCATCCGCAAATGTATGAACATGGCGATATCGCGAATAACTTATATCATGGTAATGGCTATTCAATGCATTGGCCTTATCAATCGCTTGACAGTTCGCGACGCGAAGTCATGAGCAAGCCGCCCGATCATGAAGGTGCATTTATTCCGCCAATAAATCCTTATCTTATTTACGGCTCATATCTGTTGTTTGGTCAAGGACCCGTAGCACTCACTTCACTAATGTTGCTGTATGCACTCTGTAGCGCGTTAGTCATTCCTATTGTGTACCAATCATCGAGATTGCTGTCGACCGAATCCGGCGCACGGTGGTGTGCTATTATTTCAACCGTATTTCTTCCGGCGGCGTACTCGGTAGTAACATTTTCCGGATCGCCGTTGTATCATTTGTTCGGAGCGCTTATCGTATTACTTGCAATACGAGTCATGCAGTTATCGGAATTAAGAAATGTGGTTCTGCTTGGGCTCTGTTGCGGGGTAATGACATTGCTTAGGAGTGAATTTTTTCTGCTGAGTTTTTTGGTGATTATGCTTGTCGTAATTTTTCCTCGCCGGGAGTATTCCCGCATGAGAAAAATAAAAATGCTTGTTGTTTCAGCCGGTGTTTGTCTATTGGTTACTACTCCTTGGACCATTCGTAACTACACATTATTCGATCGCTTCGTACCCGTACTTTCCCACCCTTGGTTTGAGATTTGGCGAGGTAATAACACGGAGGTTGCCTCTGGCTCATTGTTTTCTAAAGAGACCTACATTTGGGTTAATCCTGTACAATTCCCGGAGATGATAAAAAAAATAGATGCTATTCCTTATGACCGTTTTTTTGAAGTTCGGGTGAACGATGTTTTTCATGCATCGGCTTTAGAGTTTATGAAAGCGAATCCTGGGAGTGTGCTCTCACTCGGTATAAAAAAAATACTTTATCTTCTGACAATAGATATAGCTGACCCTGCTGTCCGAAGCCCCATCTACATACTTTCGATGCTCGTCGTCATACCCTTGACGCTATTTGGACTATACAAAACAATTACATCAAAAGAAAGAAGAGCAGAAGGAATGCTGTTCCTTTTGTTGTTTGGATATTATCTTACGATTACTGCAGTAACATTTTCTTTACCGAGATATCAAATATATCTTTTTGTGATGTTGATGCCGCTTGTGGGGGTGATGTTGCAGAAAAAACTAACTAGATCAATACTTGATCATGGATAGAGCGAGTACCATTGTGAAATGCGTTTTCTTTGCCACAACAGCTCTCCTGTTGATGACAATGCTTGCTTTTCCGATGGGTAATGACCAAGCTATTTTTGAGGTATGTGGTGCATTAATAGTAAAAAAAGGTGCAATTCCATTCCGAGATTTTCTGGAAATGAAGCAACCTCTCATTTTCTATATATATTCGTTGTCGACATTTTTATTTGGCAGACATGAATGGTCAATTCGATTATTGGATGTTTTGTATCACATTGTTTCACTGACTATTTATTACAAAATAGTTCGAAAGGTTTATAAAAACGAATACATCGCTTTAGTAGCAATTCTACTCTACGCAGTCTATTTTTTAAGTGGTGGCTATTGGATTACTGCTGAAACCGAGTCTTTTGCTCTCCTCCCACAGCTTGGAATTTTATATTTCCTTATTTCTGCGTTTGAAACGACAGATAAACAACAAATACTAGGGTACGCTATTTTAGCTGGGGCGTGTACTATCTTAGTAATCTCAATTAAGATCACACTTGGATTAATTGCTATTCCTGTCATACTTTCTATAATATTCTTTTCCAAAAGGCGTCCGGTTGGAAACTCGACATTCTTTATGAGCTTTATTTTATCTTCAGTTGTTTTCGCTATAGGTGAAATATATTGGTTATGGGCTTCAAAAGGATTACAAAATCTGATTTTGACATTTCAATGGTTCGGGAATTACACTTCTAATTATTCGCCTCTATTTGGAATTGCCACATTTAAAGATACGTATTATAAATTAGTACCGGCACAATTCCTCGTAACCTTTACATCGTCTCTTTTAGCAGTTGGAATCTATGCAGTTGCAAAACATCCTATTTCTAACAAGTCTGAAAAAACCTCTTCACTTTCATTCTTTAGGTTCTTTTGCCTCCTTTCGATTGTGTTCGGAATACTGGGAGTTCTTTTGGAGAGAAAAGCATATACCTATCATTACACTCGATTGACGTGGTGTTTAGTCCCATTTATTGCTGAGGGTTTTTTTGAAATATGGAAGGCTCGTCATCGTAGTTTTGAACTAGTAAAAGAGTGGGTCGGATTTCGACGCGTCATTGCACTTAGTTCTTTGTTTACGTTCTGTGCGGTCTTCATACTATGGTCGCCAATCCCGAGAATTATTGATCAATCACTTGGTTGGTCATTGATTGCATTTAAAAACGACTCTGCTGCCCGAGCAAAGAAAATAGAATCGAGTAAATATGACGTCGTTGATGCAATCTCTCTCGCACGGAAATATGCCTCCACACTTTCCTCACAGGAAAATATTTTCTTATGGGGAAACACAGCTCAGTTGTATTATGAGTTTAATAAACTACCGACAACAATCTGTATTGTGAACCCCCAATTAATTTCTCCCTGGTCTCCAAAGGAATGGATCGACACGGTTGTTCATCAATTAACACAAACTCCGCCAAAATATTTTTTCTGTGAATTGAAAGACGAACGACCATTAGTATCTGGGACAGAAGACGATTCCTATACGGCATTATTGAAAAATTCTCTGCTACGTGACTTTCTATTTGTTCATTATCAACTCATTGACAGCAATGCTCACTTTAGAATGTATAAAAATAAAAGCTTGTGATGAGTTTATCTACAGATAGTGTTTTGATGAGATTGCAACTTTCTAAAGGAATGCAGTGGGTTCTTGCAATAGTAATTATTGCTTTGTCGGCGGTGAGCCAATATTTATTCGGGATCGAATACTTCGTTGCCGGGGGCATTGCCGTTGCCATTGGGATTTTTTGTTTTCGGAATGAATTTCTACTTCTTGCTTCTTATATCATGGCTTTGGTAGTGGTGGGTCTCCACGAACGTAAAGAGGCAATGACTCTAGGCCCAATAGAATTGTTTACCGCTTTTATCATGGTCTATGCATTATTATATGTGAGCTACAAAAAAATATTTTATAAACGAGATTTTGCATTCCATTCATCCTTGTTCCTTATCTTCGGATATGTACTTTGGGCATTACTTAGCAGTATAATCAGTATTGCCACCAACGACAATACAATTAATTATTCTTTCCGAGAATTTCTCTCATTCTCGCCGTTAATTGTATTACCCGTCTTATGTAGGGAGGTTCGTAAAACAGTTGGTTCGTTCGATAAATATATGTTTTGTTTAATGCTATTGGGATGGGTAATTATCTTATCAGTATCTGTGCTACATATACGTTCGACAGCGGCTCAGGCAACATATCTTTATGAAACTGGTTTTGCTCGATATGATGTCATGAATAGCTCGGTGTTATTGCTATTGTTTCTTGGGTTACTGATGATTGAGGCAACTTGGAAAAAAAGAATTTCATTTATTATTGGAATCTGTATTGCAGCAACTGGTGTACTCATTTCATTTGCCCGAACAAGTTGGGTGGGGGTTGTTTTTTGCATCCCAATGTTGATTTTCTTTTCACCACGTATCGAGCGTAAGCGTGGAATACGAGCAATGTTATGGATATGCTCAGTCTCACTTCTTAGTTTTGGAGTAGTCTATTTGTCATTTCCGTTAATCAAAGCTATTGTACAATTTTCCTTCCTTCATTTTACTTCCTCTTCTAAAGTAGGCACTGATCCATCATTAGTAAACCGGTATATTGAATGGGGATATGTATTTAAGCAAATTTTTGAAACGCCAATAACCGGTGTTGGTTTCGGTGGAAGGTTTACACTCTATAATTGGCTTGGTGGTGTAGTTTATCGTACCGGGTATACACATAATGGGTTGATGGTTTTGCTACTCAAAGGTGGCATTGTCGGCTTAATTTTAGTAATGACAGCATTTATATCTTTTTTTAGATTAGGTATTCGATTAGCTGTATCAAAGGTATTGAGTGATCGCGAACGAATGATAGCTCGAGTAGGATTGATTTCTCTTGTGTTTATGATGTTCCATATGATGACATTAGGATTATTTATTCATAGAGAAATTATGTGGTATCTCGGTTTAATTTGGGGATACTTCATTGCTCTCTATGAGCAAGTTAAATCTAAAGAAAGTATAGCTCTTTTGTCATCGGAGACCAAATCACTTCCTATTGAGAATGGAAGATTATAAGTTATTAAAAAAACCTGTTTCTTCCCTTCGTCGCACTCTTGCGGGTGGGTTGTTGCTTACGGTTTTGGCGAATGCATTTTTGTATATTGGTCATGTCGTCATCGCACGTCGGTTGAGTCGCGAAGAGTACGCGATTTTTACGGTCGTAGTAAGTTTTGTATCTTTAATGGCGCTTTTTGCCGACCTTGGTCTCACATTATTATTTGTCCGGAAATTTGCCGAAGCCGATGAGCGTACTCGTGCAGGTGAACATGAGCGTCGCGGAGAATTGCTTGGCTCGATGTTAGTCCTAAGGCTTGGGCTTGCATTGCTGGTCTCAGGTGCTGTCTTTGTAATCGCTCCGCTATTAGGATATCCGAATGAGACGCAAAAACTAATGCACATTATGTTGCTGACGCTTTTTATATCGTCGCGATTGATGGTAGTACGTTCGGTCGGTGAAGCATTTGTCAGAGGCCACAACAAATATCATTTGGTTGCGTTGTTTGTTGTGATTGATGCCATGGTTTTTGCTGCTGCACTGCTGTTTTATGGTCGTTCAGGAACAATTGATCTTGAAGGAGCAGTTTGGATTTATAGCTTATGCCATATCCCCGGATTTTTATTGTTGATATGGTTAATTAGTTCTTCAGCAAAGGAAATCGGCTTTCGTCTGAGTATTCATTTTGGGATGTTGTGGGAGATGATTCGCGAAGGACTACCTTTAATTTTTAGTACAGCATTTCTTACTATTCATAATTTTGCAGATGCATTGCTACTTGATAAACTAAGTACTCCTCAACAAGTATCAGCCTATGGGGCAGGGATTAGAATTTTAACAGCAGTTATTTTCTTGCCGACAGTATTTTCTGCTGTGATTGGTCCTCAGGTTACTCAAGCTATTGTCAGAGGAAACTCTGGGCATGTTCGGACAATCGTCGATCGAGCATTACGAGTGTTGTTAATATCAGCATTAATAATTGGGCTTTCACTTACGTGTGCGTCAAACACCATTATTGGTCTGTTGTTCGGTGGTGATAAATATGGAGATGCTGTTCCTATTGTAGTTATGTTTGGCTGGACTTTTTTTCCAATCGTTTTTGCGACATTTTTATCGGAGATTGCTATCGCCGAAGGAAAGTTGTGGATCTCCACATTATATATGTGTGTGATTATGATCGTTTCGGTCACGATGGACTTTGTCTTGATTCCCTCATTGGGGGCATTTGGTGCTGCCACTTCGAAATGTATTGCAGTCACTGTTGGTTCGTTGGTGCTCCTTGTTGCGTCGAGACAGATGCATGTTATTGAAGCACGACGATTTCTTATTTTTTTATTGAAGTGCAGCG
>JANYDV010000070.1 GCA_025363505.1 Bacteroidota bacterium | reverse complement strand
GCTGATTGCGCACCACCTTGTTGCTGACCATTCATCATTTGCTGCATCTGATCATTAAGTCCTTGTTGTTGTGCGGTGAGCTTATTGATCTGATTGAGAAATTGTTGCATAGCGCTACCACCGGGTTGTCCGTCTCCGGTTTCATCTCCGGGCTTCATTCCGCCTGGGTTGTCGCCATCACCATTGGGACACGAGCTTCCCTGTTGCATCGCATCCATTGCCGCTTGGGTCTGCTTGCTGACAGTATTGAGTGCTGCCATTGCACCTCTGCTATTGACAGTCGAACCTGTTTGGTCGCGTTCGGTCATCGCATTCATGGCTTGCTGCATATTGTTGAATGCTTCGCCGAGTGATTTGCCCATCTCGGGGGTAACAGCAGGCGATTTTTGTGCAAGTTGAAATAATTGGCTCGCAACATTGCCGAGTTCTTCTTTGCGGTCGGCTTGTTCATCAGCAAAATCACGAAAGACCGTTGATTGGGGCTGTGCGGCGGCAGACTTATTCTTCAGTTGTTCTTCGGCTTTCGAAAGACGATTCATTTCATCGCGGATAGCACGAAGTTCGGCGAGTGTTTTTTGTTTTTCGTTCTGCGCGAGTTTTTTCTTAAGCTGTGCAAGTTTGTTGCGAGCAGTCTTTGCTTTTTGTGCAGCATCTTTGTTTCGCTGTGCAGCTCGTTGATGGTCTTTCTTCTGCATCGCATCTTGCGCATCTTGCATCGACTTTTCCATTGTGGGGTCGGCAAGGGCTTCTTGAGCTTCCTTCATTTCGTCGGGAGCCTGCATCGGCTCCGGAAGTTTTTTCATATCACGAGCAAGGTCTTTTGCCTCTTGCTTCATTCGTTCAAGCTCGTTGGCAGCGTCTTTTTGCTTTCGCTCATCCATTGATTGTTGCTCGCGTGTTTGGTCTTGCGAGTTTTTCGAAAGTTCGTCTTGATGAGCGGCGGCTTTTTCCTGATCTTTGGCAAGCTCATCAGAACGTTTCATTAACTGATCAACTTTTTGCTCCATCTGAATTTTCTTCAGGATGTTTGCCGTACGCTCCAATGATTTTCTAAACTGCTCATCATTTAACTGGAAATTTTTCATCGCCTGTTGAATCGCTTTTTGATCAACGCTCTTCATCGCGTCCTGAAGTTTTTTCATTGCTTCTTTCAATTCAGGAGAGTTGATCTGTTCGAAGAGCTTTTGCAATTCCATATATTTCTCCATCGTCTCAGGAGTGAGTGCATTTTGCTGAGCAAGTTTGTCGGTCATTTGTTCGATGTTTTTCTTCACATCAGCGACCCGATTGTTGAGTTCTTCTTGACGCTTTAGCACTTCTTGCACATCTTTTTGGTGTGAGAACTCCTGTTGCTTCTTCGCAATTTCAGAAGTCGGAGTCTGTTTCATTTCATTCATCACCTCATCGACTTTCTTCTTCAGTTCATCTGCATCTTGTTTGATTTCATGAAGCGAGCGGTCTGCATTGTTTGATTGTTCTTCGGCACGTTTGAAGATTTCTTCGACCGAAGGAAAGCGAAGTGAGAACTCGCTGGTACGAACTCGTGTCGGTCCGGTGACAGTGTTATTATCAGCAACTTCGAGCACATAGCCGACTTCATCTTCAGGTGAAAGATCGAGTGGAGTCAAATTCCAAACGTATGGCACTTCAAGATCTTGTACGGTATATGCTGACAATGGTAAGGCTATCCATTTATATTCTTTTTCTTCGGGAAGATATTTTGATGACCGTAACCGGTAACCGAGTCTTACGCTGCTAAAACCAAAATCGTCATGGATTTTTGCAAGCATTGGTACTCGCATCACACTCGGGATCTCGGCACGTTCGCCGGGTTCGATTAATGCTATCGCGGGTGCTTCGTCAATTGTTAAGGCGACGGAATATTCGATCGGATGTTCGCTGAGAATAGAATCAGCATCAAGCAAGAGCAGATGATACGAGCCTGAATGTTTTAACTCTATCGAACCACGAGCCGTTTGTCCTGAGACAGAAAGATGATAAGTACTCAGAGAATCAGTGTTGGCACTTCTTGTGCCAAGTGTGTCGGCAGATTTCAATGGTCTGAATATCAGCTCAGCATTGAGGAGTGGTTTTGATGAAGTGACGGTAAATTCTGCTCGTGTACCTATCAGGGTAGTGATGTCGCCAAAATTATCGGCAAGCTTTTGAACAGGCTGATGGGTATAAGAAGGTGGGGCAAGCGAAACTGAAAGGAGCTTTACAACCGGTCGGTCGAGTACTGTTATAGTAAAATGCTCGGATTCAATCTCTCGAGTTTCAACATAATATTCGGTGCTATGCTGAGGATGAATCTCATAGACAAATTCTGTAAGAATGCCTCCTGCTTTTGTCACCGAAGAATCCAATGGATGAGCTTTTAACTCGATTGATTCAAATTCTCCGGCATTACCTTCGCGATATTGTAGGGTAGCATTTCGGAGTTGCTCGCCATTTGTACGAACGACGATCTTTACAGATTCCCCACGCAATACCTTGCTATTGCCGGGACGAAGTGCGAATTGAAACGGAGCGGGCTTTTGGTAGAAGGTCCGGAAATGAATCATTCGTCCACCGGCTGCGGCAAGATCACTTCCGCCGATCAAGAATGACCCAAGCGTAGTAGCAATAGTAAGAAAAAATAATATAAATGCTCGGCGCATCGGACGTTCATCGATGATCTTGTTAAAATCAATATGACGAATTGACTGATAGGTGCCGGCGAAAGCAGCACTCGCAAAAGAAGGAGAACCGAATACAGATTCTCGTGAGTTTGAAGCAAGTTGGAGGACATTCACAAGACGGTCTTCGACTTCAGTAAAGTGCTCGCCGATCTTTGAAGCAAGTGCTTCATCGCTGAGGCGTTTTTTGAAGCCGAGCATCTCCGCCGCCGCCGGGAATGCTAATAAGCCCAGACTTGCCAGAGAGAGAGCAATTGTGGTAAAAAAAAGAATCGTTCTGCCGGTGATCGAAAGGTGAAATGTTGCCTCGATCAAAAGGGCAACGAGGATCGATGCGATGATGATTGATGCCGCTCTCGAACCTCCTATGCTTACAGCCACACGCTCACGAGCGCGTCGCAAGCGAGATAATCTCTCCAATAATTCTTGATATAGTTCTTGCGGCATTATGAGGATCGCTACGGTTTTGTTTGATCGGTTGTTTCAATTGTAACCGATTGCAACGATACGATGTTCCAAAGCCCGTATTTTTGTAGTCATAATTAATCATCATTCCAGTCGTTTGAGCGAGCAACAACCACAAATATCGTCACGGGAAAATACCGTACTCGTTATCGCCTATTATTTCCCCCCCATGGGGCTTTCCGGCGTTCAGCGAACACTAAAATTCGTCAAGTATTTATCCTCCTACGGCTGGAAACCGATCGTTCTTACCGCGCCTGCCGATACGCCTTATTATGCGTTTGATGAATCTCTGCTCGCCGAGCTTGAAGAGGACATTCGTGAAGGTAAAGTGATTATTTATCGCACCGAAGCCGACCCTTCATTAAAGAATGTTTCCAAGAAAGGCAGACTGCTGAATCTGCCGGCTCAGCGTTGGCAGCGACTTCGCTCAAAGATCGCGCAGGTGATACGCCAACCCGACTCGCGAATTGGTTGGAAAGATATTGCACTCAAAACAGCCGAAAAAATTATTAATGAGCATCAGATTGATGCGGTGTTTGCAACAGCCCCTCCTTATACCGATTTTTTGATTGCTCGCGAGATCAAAGAACGCTATGGGATTCCGTATCTCATTGATTATCGTGATGGTTGGGTTGATAATCCGGTCTTAAATTATTATCTGACTCCTCTTCATAAGCGTAAGGCTCGGCAAATGGAGTATGAAGTATTACGAGCCAGCGGCTCAATCACGACAGCAAACCGACGGATGAAAGAGATATTGCTTGAACACTATCTTTTTCTTGATTGGAATGATGTAGTAATTATTCCTCAAGGGTTTGACCCCCAAGATATTGAACGTGCGAATGTAATTGCTGAGGGTCTCAAGCAGCCCGAAGTCTTTCGCTTAACGTATTCCGGAGCATTCTATGTCGGTCGCTCACCCAAGCCGTTGCTCGAAGCAGTACGTGAAGCCATCAAGGAGCAGCCGGGTCTTGAGCAGGTTTTAGAACTGAATTTTGTAGGTGTTCTACAAAAAGAATATAAGAAGCTCATCAAGAAAATGAAACTTGAGCATCTGGTTGTCGAACAAGGGTATAGGACGCACATTGAGAGCGTTGCAGAATTACTGGCGAGCGATGTTCTGTGGCTGACTATGTCTGATGATCTCTCGGCACCCGGAAAACTCTATGAGTATTTCGGAACCCGCCAACCGATCCTTGGGATGATACCCAAACAAAGTCATGTTGAGCGTCAATTATTGGATTACAAAAATGCTTTGGTTGCCGAGCCTGATAATATTGAGGAGATTAAGTCAGCACTCATTAAATATTATACTGCCTGGAAGAACAATGCTCTTACGCGAACGGCTGACGAAGACTTTGTGAAACGTTTTGATCGTATTGCTCTGACGAAGGATCTTGCGATGCAACTGACATTGATGTCGGGCAGTCTCGACGGCGAAATAAAAAAATTAAGGAGGAGAGGTTAATGAGGTTTTTTCTTGTGCCGATTTTTTTTATAATGCTTTCTACAGTAGGAAACGCTCAGCAAAAATCTATTCCGGTTGCAGAGAAATTGCCGCTGGCAACACTGAAACAGCACGAAATCTACAAGTTTGATCTATCCCGTCCGGTCGAGAACTTTGATGCTACCCCTAATGGTAGTCTTTGGTATGCAGTCGATAACTTTGGGTTGATGCGAACGATGATTATCAATGGTAATCGCGAAGATCGTCGTTTTAATGAAATCCCTGCCCTTTCGACCAGTCTCTCTCCCGATGGTAGTTATTTGATCTGGGTTGGTTTAGACCGTCATTATGACACCCAGGGATTTAATACAACCGTTTCAACGGCATACAAATATCAGCTTGTCTCTAAAAAAAGTGATTCCTTGCTGAGTATTATCAGTGATTTTAATACAGTATTTTTTTCGCCAAACAGCAAACATTGGGCAGCGATTTTTCCGGCAGCCAATGTCCTCGAAAAAACACTTCGCGATGCGGTCATCGTTGATGGGAAGATTGCTTCGACGGGACAGGCAAGCCCAAGAAAATTTTCTTTTAGCCACGACGGAAACACTTGGGCATTTCGCTCGACCAACGGGATCGAAGAGCATCTTATCATTTCAGCAGGTAATCAATTACTTTATCAACGATCAAGAGAAAATCCCTATCTTCCAACAGACGACCCGATCATCCTCCGGTTTTCGCCGGACGTTGTCTCCAATCTAAATGTGCTTGATGGGCGCGATTATGATTTTGATGTCCGACACGTCGCAACAATGTATCAGACCAATTATAAAGCCACCGCACGCGATACATCCAATATGTATTTGGTCTTCAAAGGCAAGAGACAATTATATTCGAAGTGGATTAAAAATATCCAGATTGACTCTGGGGGAAAACATATTATTTATTTTGCCAGCGATACTTCCGAGAATACAAAAAAAAATCATACCGATCAAAAAGCATTGGTTGTTCGTGACGGCAATGTCATTGCAGGACCCTATGATGGTTCATGGCGACTGGTGTTAAGCCCCAGCGGTGAACATACGGCTTGGACAACTTCTACTGACTCAACGGTTTATTTTTATCTCGACGGGAATAAAGTATCAAACGTAGGTGAATTTTTTAAGATGGTTTGGTCGGCGGATGAAAAGCAAATCGCCTATGTAACTACGGAAAAATCGGAACAGCGAGAGCGAGTCTTTGTCGTGGCAGGTAACAAGCGGTCTCCGGCGTATGATATGATCGGTCGAATAGGTTTTACGGCTGATGGCAAAGCGGTTGAGTATATTGCACTGAAATACAATAAGCTATTGAATATCGTGCAACCATTATAATGTCTCTTTTCCTTGTCAGCAGAAGAATGCTCGTGCTGTGTGTCCTTACGATGTGTGTAGGTGTTGTATCCTCGCAAAAGAAAAAAACAGTCTATCAAGTCCCTCGTCCATTGATTGGTGGGTTGCATATTGGTATGAGCATTGATTCGGTAGAGACGATATTCAGAAAGATTGCTTTGCGTACCAATAAATTTAAGCTTGATTCCTTGACGCTGATCGAATCCGATAGTGTAAGTATCTTTGGGCAGCCTGCATACGTGAGGCTTGAACTGCTTCGCAATAAAATTCGAACGATTATCGTTAACTTCCATCCTCTTGCCGGGGAGCGATACCTCAATACTCGTGATGTATTGCAAAATTATCTCGAGCGATTCTTTGGGAGAGGCGTTATTACTCGTGATCAGAGTGTGGTCTATCGTCGTTGGGAAAATGAAGATGGCACTATGGAGGTTTCATATACGGACAAATATACTCGCGTATTTATGCGTCTTGGTAAGTGGCAGTAGATTATTTCGAAATATACTCGAATGCAATAGTATCCCAATCCATCGCTATTCCTGATTTCATATTTTTATAATACTGTTTGATCTCCGAAAGCGTGAACCGATAACGCTGAGCATCGTTGGTGAAGATGAAGATCGGATCCTCGGTTTTTGTATATGACAATAGCCAGAGGGAATTATGGTCCATATAATCGACAAAGGCATAGAGTATCACTAGGTCTTCGCCGACGACAATAAAATCATTTTTCGCTCCGAGTATATCTAATAATTGTCTGTTCATTTCCCTGAAAAAGAATTAATTCTTTCGATGCAACAAAATTCTCGTAAGAACAGTATTCATATATGATAATTTATAAAAAATGAAACGTTCTTACGTCTTATGTTTACTCTTATCGATCATTCTATTGTCATCAGTGATCACAACCGGTGCTATGGCGCAATGCTCTGATGCGGGCATTTGTTC
>JANYDV010000068.1 GCA_025363505.1 Bacteroidota bacterium | reverse complement strand
CTTAAAGTAGTATCAAGAATGATATTACTTGCGGAGTCAATATAGAATCGCTCAGTTTTGAGATAGTATTGAAGAACACTCGGAAATCCACGATCTGAATCACATGGAAACATTGGGTACGAGAGAATTTGATTTCCGCGTTTGCCACCTTGCTTTGATCCATAATACAGCGTTTTATATGTATTCATTAACTTTCCATAGTCCAATGCACCTTGTCTAAAGCGAATAATCATTTGTCCTTTGTAGATGGTACTGTCCAAGCCCCGTTTAAAGGGTAAAACAACACCAGTGGAATTCATTCTCCAATATGTTGTCGTATCAGGTGGAAATGTTACTTGTGCAGACACTTCAGGCGTGATAACGAATAGTGCTACCAATAGCACAATGGCTTTCAGGATAAGGTTTGTTTTCATAGCTGTTTTAGTGATGGTTGATTAATTAGTTTTCAATTTAAGAGCCTACAGTTTATCTATCTAATAGACACTCAAGTATAGAAATAGTTACAAAACTTTTTTGAAAATGAATGAAGTCTGAAGACCAATATACGAAGAAAAATACGAATTGCACGCAATAGCGTGTTGCTCTAAAAGGGAAAAAATGCTTAATTCATAGTTTTTTATGAACGTTGAGCAGATTGTAGGCGAAAATATTCGAAGGATCAGAGAAAAAAGAGGGTTTAGTCAAGAAAGTTTGGCTTTGGAAGCAGAAATGTCGAGACCCTACATTGGGGAAGTAGAACGTGCAGAAAAGTCTTTAACTATCAATAGACTTGCAAAAATCGCAAAAGTGTTAGGTGTTTTACCAAGTTTGTTATTAACAAAAGAGGGCTATAAATCTATTTCATAGCCCTAAAACTTTCTTGTGCCGTTTCGGCGAGTTCTTGTATGTATTCTTCACGGACTTCGGCTGGTTGTGGGGTGTTGAGGGCGGTTTTTGCTCTGGCGTTAATGGTTTTGTTGATGTAGAACATCATCCAAATCATCACTGCCATTGTACCAACAACCACATAACCGAGTGTATCATAATGCTCAATCATACCGGTAGATGTTTGCCCGACAATCTGCCCGGCAAGAACCGATGCTGCTCCACCGGAGATTTGCATCATTGCCGAGTTAATGCTCATATATGACCCACGATCTTTCGGGTCGGGGATAGCCGTCATCAGTGCCGATGCAGGTATCATTCGTGCGGTGATGGCAGCGAACAACAACACACTCACTACTGAGGCGAGCCAGAATGGTGTGATGCTGAGATTCGTATAAATCACAACCATCACTATCGCCGCGAGCGAGCCATATAAAAACATATTATACTTCCCGAACTTGTCGCTGAACTTCCCCGAAAGCGGACCAACCATAATCGAGAATACGCCAGTGACAAGATAGAGCATCGGAAGTTGATCGAGCGTTAAGCCCATATTATGAGTGCAAAACGCACTGCCGAATGGCATCAACATAAATCCGCCCGATGCGAGCAGTGACATCGTTAAGAATCCGAACAAATATCGCTTGTTCGAAAGTGTGGCTATCAAATGCTGACCGGCACTTTTTTCTGACTTGAATTTCAAATGGTCATTCACAGGCTTCATTTTGATTAGCATCACCACGCCCATCACTGCACTGAAGCCGGCGATCATCCAGAAGCACGAATGCCAGCCAAATTTATTGGCAAGCAACAAACCGATTGGGATACCAAGTACTTGGCTTGCCGAGAACGACATTTGTACATAGCCCATTACCCGACCACGAACTTCCATCTTAAAGAGATCAGTAATGATCGCAAAGCTGATCGAACCAATAACCCCACCGAAAATACCGGTGATGATACGAGCAATAAGCAGGAAATTAAAATCGGTAGCGACTGCACACAGCACCGTACCGAGGATAAACCCGGTATAAAAAAACATCAAGAGTTTCTTGCGGTCAAACCGATCGGCAAAGCCTGCCGCAAGCAGACCCGAAGCGCCGGCGCTAAAGGCATACGCCGAAACAACGACACTAAACTTTGATGCAGTAATATCAAGTGATTTCATCAGGATCACGCCCAACGGCGAGAGCACCATAAAATCTAAAATAACAGTAAACTGCAAGATCGCGAGAATCGCAATCATAAACTTTTGGTAACCCGTAAATAAATGTTTTTCGTTAGTCGCCATATATTCCTTTCGTGTGAACCACAATAATATGCTTTTCAGATGGATAAGTTTCAGGGATATTGTAAGATAATATAAAAGATGAACTTTTAACCCAATTAGTGCACAAAAGCATGATGTACTGTTATCGAGGTGTTGGGGAATGGTAAGTCGCAAGATAATGAGAGATGGTCATAAATTGATAACCTTCCGCCTTGCACCACTGTATATACTTTTTAAAACGTATTTTCATTAATTCACCGGTACAACGTCGAATATAAGAAGGAAATCCAAATTTTTCTTTTTCGTTAAGATCGACAAACTCCCAAGGATGGAAATATAAGTTCAAATAGCCGTCATTAATAATGGTACGTTTAGAAAGATGACGGTAGTACCATACCGGGAAATTATGGAATGCTAACCAAAACAACGGAATCCGCAGTGTGGGAGAAACAGACACCGGAAGTTGTAAGCATCCATTTTCTTCAAACACAGTTCTCTGCTTATGAAAGTTATTGTATCGCCCGGGTAAATATGTCGGGTTCAGCGATGAGTTATAAGTATATCCGGCGTCGGTCACGGCTTGCAGATCAAGCGGCTTCAATCGTGCCATGCGATAGCCATTGATCTGTTGTCCTGAAATATCTTCGAGCACTTTCTTCGATGATGCTAAGTGTTCAACTTCAAAGTGCGAATGGTAGTATCCATGTGAGGCTACTTCATGAATTCCATTTGCGATGCGCTGAATAGTTTTCCGGCGATGAAGAGCAAACTCGGCTGTGCAAAAAAAAGTCGCCGGAATTTGTTCTGATGCTAAGAGTTCAAGAACAGCATTTGTTCCTTCGGTTGAGATTGCTATTTGTTCTTCGAGACTGATTGACTTGCCGAACTCCGTCGGCATATCAAATTCTTCAATATCGAAACTGAGCAAGATGACCATGTTCTATCTCGATATTAGTGTATTGAATAATATAGACAGGGCGTTGTTTTGATTGCATAAATAATTTGCCAAGGTAGATGCCAATGATCCCCATAATCAATAACTGTACGCCTCCGAAAAACGCGATCGTAACAATGATCGAAGCCCAACCTTGAATAATATGTCCGGTGATGTAGCTAACCAATGCATATGGGACATAAAGCAAGGAAGCGATAGCAAAAAAGAACCCAATGTACACGGCGGCATACAGTGGTTTGGTGCTAAAGGAGGTGATGCCTTGTAGCGCCAGCTGAAACATCTTTTTTGTTGTATAGTGACTCTTGCCACCAAACCGGCTTGACGGATAATACTCCAGATAGGATTCTTTAAATCCTACCCAATTGACAAGTCCTCGGAAAAATGGGTCACCTTCCGGAAGATGTTTCAGTACATTCACGACTTTGCGGTCGAGCAAACGAAAGTCCGCAGAACCTTCTTCTAATTGCAAGTCAGAGAGGCGGTTTAGTATTTTATAAAAAATTTTGGAGGTGTTTCGCTTAAAAAATGAGGTCTCATTATTGTTTAAACGTTTGGTATGAACAATCTCAAACCCATCCTGCCATTGTTGAATGAGCGAAGGGAGAAGATCCGGTGGATGTTGGAGATCGGCATCCATTGTAATGACACAATCCCCTTGCGCATAATCTATCCCCGCTTTCAGTGCCGCTTGATGACCAAAATTCCGCGAAAATACAATCGTAAATAGATTGGGATTGGTCGAGACCATTTCGTTAATGATCGCCCCGGTTGCGTCGGTACTGCCATCGTTAACAAGAAGAAGTTCATAACTCAAAGCTGTCGCTTCCATCACGGAAGAAATTCGCCCGACTAATGTGGTGATACTCAGTTCTTCGTTATAAACCGGTACCACAATTGATACAGTTTTGCTCATAGTGATCTTTCCTTACTGAAAACAAAACGTTTCGTAAGCAATTGATATTGTATAACACACCAACACAACAATCCCGGTACAGCTTTTAATCGGTATGGGCGTACGAATTCCGTTTTAATAAATTGCGGGACAAAATCGGTTGTGCTCAATGATGAAGACAAAATAGCAATGAGTATCATCGTTGCACCCCATGGCGTGAGTTGCTCTTTGGTGGTGACATACCAGATTGAAAGCCCGCTTGCAACAAGAATAAACGTTGGCGACTCCGAGCCGGTGCTGAACATCACAATAAACACTAACAATGACGCCAAGCTGATCATTTGAAACTCAGATGAGGTCCATTGATAATAACGGAGATATGGCAGGAGACATCCGATGATCCCTAGAGCAATCACTACACCGATATATTCTTGTGATAGACCGAAGAGATACATCAACACCCCCATCGCCGAAACATTTTGGTAGCCAAGCAGCTCAAAGATATTCTGTCCATTTTTTACCACTAGTACTCGCCACCAATCAACATAAGTGTTGAGTATAAATGTTGGAGAAGAGATCAACATCGGAAGAGCTCCTAAGACGACCAGCCATACCAATGACCAAATGGCAAATCGTAATTTTCGTTTTGCAAAAAAGAAAAATAGTAACCCGACTATCCCGTAGATCTTTATCCAAAAACCGACCATTATTAACAATGTGGAAAGCATTTCCTTTTTATCACGGGCAAACAGGAAACTGAGGATCAGCATTGCTGTTACTGCGCCGTTGAATTCCATACTGTGGGTATTGGTCATCAATTCAATGGCAGTCAGCCATAAGATCGCTGTTTTTTTCCATGGTTCAAACGGCAATTGTTGGATTGCATAATAGAGCAGGAGACAGTTGAGAAGTGTCCATACCATTACACCGAGGAAGTCGGGAAGAAGAGCGAATGGAGCGATGAGAATACTAAAAAGCGGTCCGTAATGGTTCACATCACCATACAGAGCGGGGTAGGGGGCGTAAAGATTTTGGCGGTCAATAGTATGAAAAAAAACATACTTGTAAATATAATAATTATTTATTCGCCCTCGAAGAACCTCCGAAAGAGCGGCTGCGAACGACAAACCAAACCATATAACTGTTGCGTAAAAATCACTTTTTTTACTCAACAACAGATCGGTCAATTTTTTTAGCAAAAGAATACCTTTCCCAAATAGGAAAGAAAAAGAGATTAACGCAATGTCACAACATATCGAAAGCGCCCCACTTACAAGTAAACCAGGGGCTACAATATACACAAACCGCTACAAAATTCATCTAGGTACGATAGATAAACCTAAAACATAATACAATTAGTTAAGTTTCGAGACCGGAAGTAGTGCGAAATCAACAATTATTGGGCAGAGGTTGTTTTCTGTTTCCTCAAATTCGAATAATACCACCAATCCTCACAACGACCTGTATTGGCGAATGCTATTGCGGCGGTGAAGACATCGACGCAACAAATATCGTGTGCTACGCCGTCAAGCGTGCAAAGACTGTCGTAGATCTGTTCGGGGTTCTTGTTTTTTAGCTGAGCGATTATGGTGATGCCGAGACGGTGGAGATCGCCCATGGTGGCGTTGCCGACATTCGGAATCTCAAGTAATTCTGAACGCTTGCGAGCATTAGCGAATCTCAACATAGACTTCTTTACGCGCATCAGCAACAAATTTCTGAAATGTCTTCAGTTGTTTCCATTGAGTAGCCGCGTATTCGAGTTCGCGATAATCTGATTCGACGGTCGGCTTATGTGAAGTAATTCGACGAAGAAGTTTTACGATCTGGTAGCCGGTGACGGTCTTCGAAAAAGAAATTTTCATCGGACGCGAAACTTCATCGGTTTTCATCGAATCAATGACCCCACGTTGTTCGGGTCCGAGTTCAGAAAGATTAATCTTGCCCAAATATCCGCCGTTCTCACGGGTTTCTTGGTCATCGGAGTGCAGCCGCGCCATGCGATTAAAATCAGCACCATTCAAAATACTATCACGAACTTGCAAGATCATCCGTCGTGCGTTATCATCATCTTCGCCACTTGCCGAAGCTTTGAGCAAAATTTGTGCAACGCGAATTTCTTCGCCTTTGCGTTCGAGCAGTTTGATGATGTGCGTCCCCTGATCGGTCTCGACAGGATCGGAAATCTCCCCGATTTTTAATTTAAAAGCAGCGGCTTCAAAATCAGCAATGAACGTACCGCGAGGGTATGGTCCGCCAAGATCGCCACCGTTTGCTCCGGTCGAGTGGATGGAATATCGTTTTGCAAAATCGGAAAAATTAGAACCGTTGCGAAGCGAATCAACCAGTTTTTTTGCTAATGCTTTTATTCGCACATCTTCACCCGGTTTTGCTTTGATGAGCTTGACAAGCGTCGCCAGCTCGACTTGCTCGCCCACAGAGGGCAGGCTGTCTTTATATGCAAGATAAAACTCTTGCACATCACGACGCGACACCACCGGCGGCTTCGAGAATCTCGACCCGCGAAGTTTTTCAATATAGATTTGTTCGCGTGCGCGTTCGCGCAGTTCGGGCGATGCTTGTATGTCGGCAACAGATTTTCCGAACGCCTTTTCCATTTCTGCTCGTGACCCGAACTGACGTTCATAGGTCTTGATGCGCTCGCCTAATTGTTCGTCGATCTCGGTTTCGCTGACAGAAATATTCGAGTCCTGCTCAGCTTTGACGAGCAAGACCTTCTGATCAATCTCGCTCTGAAGAATTTGTTTGCGAATAATTGCTACCGAGTCGGGCGTCACACTGCCGTTGCGCCCCGATTGGACCAGCATCAGTTGCAACTGTGCATCAATATTGCTTTTGAGAATCGGATGTTTCCCGACGACCGCCACAACCCCGTCAACCTGATCGCCTTCGCGAAGGGTATGTGTCTGTGCGAACGCTGAGGTCGCTGATAACGCTATTGCAAATGCCAGTAATACTTTACTCATACATTAATTGATCGCACCGCTGGTCTTCATCATTGCTTGATGTCTGATATACGAGTCTTCGAGTGCTTTGAAGTTGATCTCGCGTTTATATTGCTTCCGAAGACTCTCGACCCATTTCAAACGAAGATCGTTCGATGCCTCGTCTTGATACTGACTTGCGACTTCTTGGCGAGCTTCGATAAATGATTTTTGGGTGATCGGGACACGACGATTGATCTTCGCAATCGAAAGCCCTGCCTGAAAACTAAATGGCTGCGACACATCATCAGTCCCAAGGGCAAACGCCTTGTTCGACATTTCGTTTTCGCCTTTCACGAGCAAGCCCCAATGACCGGCTTTCGATTTGTACCCAGGGCGTTCGGTGTATTGCGCGGCAATCGAATCAAAATTTTCGCCGTTAATAATACGTTTGTACAGGGCTTTTGCTAATGAATCACTTAGGACATAAATTTCGGATAGGTCAATGCGCTCGGGCCACATAAAACGTGACTTATGTTCATTATAAAATGCGATTTCAGCAGCTGAATCAGGTTTGACCTGGCTCCAGACACGGCGGTTCTCAAGCTCGAAGAGGACGATACCGTTTTGGTAGTCTGCCATAATGCGGTCAAACTCCGGAAATTTTTTGCTGATATCTTTTGACAAGATCGCCAATGCTTGGTCGTCAAGTTGACGATTCACCAAATCAACAACGGCATTCCGTGCCAATGGGTATCCCGGCTGAGCGTTGAGCGAATCAATAAAATTCTTGATCGTCCATTTGTTG
>JANYDV010000081.1 GCA_025363505.1 Bacteroidota bacterium | reverse complement strand
CTCGAAGTGATGGGCAAGATCAGCGCGGCAGGATATGATGTCGTGAAAACTGAAAATCTCTCCAGCTTCGACGGTGAAGTAGGTTACTCAGGCTTACACGGATAATATTCAAGAGATATAAATTAATATCCCCTGAGTAGTATAGCTACTCAGGGGATATTTTTTATAAAGAATATTTTTATGCTTGTTCTAATGCCTCTTCGAGTAATTGTTTTCTGTTGAGGTCGTGGTAGGCTCCGCGAAGATTGAGGAGTTGGGCGTGAGTACCTTGCTCTGAAATTTTACCGTTATCGATCACGATTATGTGATCGGCATCTTTTACGGTTGAGATTCTGTGACTGATGATAATGCTCGTTCTGCCGCGCATTATTTCACGTAAGTTTGCGAGAATGCGTTCTTCGGTTGAAGTATCAACGGCACTCATTGCATCATCGAGGATGAGTATCTTCGGATTTCTTGCGATAGCTCTCGCAAGAGCCGTGCGCTGTTTTTGTCCGCCCGAAAGAGTGATGCCGCGCTCACCAACAATCGTATTGAATTGATGTGGGAATTCTGAAATGTCGCGCAGCATTTCGGCTGATCGTGCGGCGGATTCAATGACGGTGGCATCTTCACCATCAACACCATAGGAGATATTCGCGCCGATCGACTCGGAAAACAAAAAAGACTCTTGCTGAACCACACCGATACCGCCACGCAACACTTTGAGCGGAATCGTTTTAATATTTTTGCCATCGATCAATATATCACCGCTACTTGTATCGAACATTCGCGGAATCAATTGTACCATCGAAGATTTGCCGGAGCCTGTTTTGCCAATGATCGCCAGAGTTTTGCCTTGCGCAATTTTCAGACTGACACCATCGAGGACGTAGGGAAGTGTGTCGCCATATTTGAAGGAGACATTTCGGAATTCGATGTCACCATTAATTTCAGTGATCGTGCTATCGGTTTGGTCGTTATCAATAATCTCGGCTTTCATTTGGAAGATTTTATCGAGGCGCGTCATTGATGCCGCACTTCGCTGTACCATATTGGTGACAATACCGATGCCGATGAAGGGCCAGGTCAGCATACCGAGATAAATAATAAATTGCGTGAGATCGCCAAGTTTTAATCCGCCCGAGATCATCGCCGGAGACGCAAAGATCAGCAAGAGCACGATCGAGAAACCAACAAAACCAAAGATCGCCGGCATCATTAGTGCTTGCAGTGTTGCCAAACGCATATTTTTTTTGTAGTAATCATCACTGATCTTATCAAAGAGATCGCGCTCGTAGCGTTCGCGGACGTAGGCTTTTACGACTTTCATTCCTGAAATTGATTCGGTCGCTCGTGCCGTGAGATCGGCGTAGTGGCTTTGGACATCATCGAAAAGCGGATGCACTCGTTTGCCGATAATATAGACGGCAATCGACATCAGCGGCAACGGTGCAAGACAAATAAGTGTGAGTTGCGGCGAGATCGACAGCATAAAAAACAACGAGAACACGAACGTTGTTATCGTATCGGAGGTGTACATCACCGCAGGACCGACAAAGTTTCGCACCGCATTAATATCGTTGGTTGCATACGCCATGACTTCTCCTTGCGGTGTGTTTTGGAAGTAACGCATCGAAAGGGTCATAATATGACCAAGAAAATCGTTGCGCAAATCATATTCGATCTCACGCGAAGCGACGATAATGTTTTGGCGTACAAGATAAAATAAATATCCCGCTATTGCAGATGAGCCAATGATAAATAAGGCATCAGTAATGAGCGAAGTATTGGTTGCCGTGCCCGACTGAAGCGAGTTGATCGCATGACCGACATACCGCGGCAAAAAAGCCGTCGCAAGGCTCGAAGCTGTCGTCAGCAAAATACCCCAAATATATTTGCTCCGATGACGCCGAAAATACGGAAGAAGTTTCAGTAAAGATTTCATTGGACCAGTAAACAACAAACCACCGAGTTTTGTCCGCAAACTAAAAAGACGTATCACTCCACTTTGGTCGAAGGAGAAATTAACTCACGTATTTTTGTCTATGAATATTCTATAAAAAATGCCAGCACCAAAAATTATCTACGAATTGGTTGAGCAGTTCGAGCGGAACATCGCTCATGCCGATAGTGAGATAGACCAGCTTGTTTATGAGTTGTATGGGCTGAGGGAGGAGGAGATAAAGGTGGTGGA
>JANYDV010000307.1 GCA_025363505.1 Bacteroidota bacterium | reverse complement strand
TCCATGATCTGCAAAATGGCATCTATTTTGTTCGTTTATACTCGGGTGAAATGATTAGTACCGAGAAGTTCTTAATATCCAGATAAATTATAACCAAACAAAAAAGCCTCATTCAGTAGAATGAGGCTTTTTTATTTTCTGAAAATCAGATGGAAAATTACACGGGAGTTGTATTGTTTTTGTCGGGCTCCGTTTTTTTACGGCGTGAGCCGTACATAATGCCCAGTGGCACGACGACTAAATAACCAAGTAAAAGCACGAGTGGGGAGACATTGAGTGACATCGAGCTCAGTGCATCGCCACTACCCATTATAAGGTAGCCGATAGCGATGACAGCCACACCGCCTAAGATATAATAAATATTCTTTGATTCGAATGGCATATTGAATGGACGTGCGCCACTACTAGTCGCGGTACGGGCGCGAGTTGTGGTAGTGCTAGTCTTACGTTGAGTCGTTGTACGTGTTGCCTGAGCCATATAAAAAAGTATCTGTAAAGTTGTCTATTTCAAACGAGTTGTGGGATGGTACTGTTCCGCAGAATACCCCGCGTTTTATACCACAATGGCTCCTTTATCGAGATGCATCGTTCTGTTGGCTTTTGCCGCAAGTTCGAGATTATGCGTGGCGATTAAGAATGTTTGATGATATTGTTCGGCGAGTGAAAGGATGAGTGCAAACAATTTATCGGCATTCTCGGGGTCCAGATTTCCTGTTGGCTCATCGGCAAGAACAAGAGTCGGCTCCATCATAAATGCGCGAGCGATTGCGACTCGTTGCGCCTCGCCGCCGGATAATTCGGATGGACGATGGTTGGCGCGATTTGATAAACCGACCGCTTCGATCAATGTTTCTCCGCGTTTGGTTGCTTCCGAATGTGATCTTCCGGCAATCAGCGCAGGCATCATTACATTTTCAAGAGCCGTAAATTCCGGCAAGAGATGATGAAACTGAAAAATAAAACCAATGTGCTTATTGCGAAATGCGGCAAGTGCTGCACCATTGATTTTTGAAATATCTTGCCCAGCTATCAATACACTTCCGCCATTGGATTGGTCGAGTGTCCCGATAACATTCAAGAGTGTGCTCTTGCCGGACCCACTTGTGCCCGTAAGTGTAACGACCTCCCCCCGTGCAATAGTGAAGGTAAGATTATGAAACACTTCGATCATCGCGCTCGAACCGGAGCGATATTGTTTTGTGAGCGATTTAACTTCGAGTATGTCCATCATTTTTATAATATTATTCCCATCGGAGTGCTTCTGCCGGAAGTGTTTCGGCGGCGCGACGTGAAGGGAAAATCGCCGCTATTAATACTAAGAGCAGTGCGCCAACACTCACGGCAAGAAAATCCAGAATGTGCAACTCGACCGGTAGCGCGGGGATGATATAGACACTGGTGTCGAGTCGAAAAAAACCGAATTGCTGTTGAGCGAATACTACCACCAAGCCCACGATACAACCCACCACGACACCGGTGACGCCGGTGATCAAACCTTGGGCAAGAAAAATTCTTCGTATTTGTGATGGCTCCGCACCAAGAGCAACAAGCAAGCCGATGTCACGACGTTTTTCAAACACCGTTAGAGTAAGTGCACTAAAGACACTAAACGAAGCGACGGCGACAATCATAATAAGAATTATGAATGCAATCCATCGTTCGATTTCCATCACATTGTAAAGATCAGTATGTAAATCATACCACGTCTGAATATTCATTGATGGTGAACCCAATAATTGTTGCACCGACAACTTTGTCGATTGCGAATTTTCGATATCATTGAGTCGAATATCAATTTGTGAAGCGGCATCATCCGGAATATCAAACAGCTCGCGGGCGGCATTGATATTGATATAAGCATTGTTCCCATCATAGTCTTTGTTATTTGCCGTAAATATACCGCGAACAATAAATTGTTTGCTTTTCGGGACTACTGGCTCCGTGAGGATGCGCTCCATCCCTACCGAACTGAAGAGCTGAATAGTATCGCCATTGCCAATGACCGAATCTCCGGTTGATGCGGCGAGATTATCGGCGAGAATTTGTCCGAGCACAATACTGCTGTCATCAAGTCGGAGTTTGCCTGCACGAATGGTTTTTGCAATACCGGAAACTTGTTGAATATTATGTTCGTCAATGCCGATGATCGAAGCAACCCGGGGCAGAGTAAAATGTACCAGTACAGCTTTCTCACGAATAACAGGTACTGCGGCTTTGACGGTCGGATGAGTTTTGACTTTATTGACAATCGCGCCGACACCGGAAATATAACGTGAGGTGGAATTGGTTGAAGTCGAATCAGTAAGAGCAGTGATACGAATATGAGGATCAAAATTTACCAGAATATCGGTCACGACTTTTGAGAAGCCGTTAAAGACTGACAATACACAGATCAGCGCGGCAACACCAACGGTAATGCCAAGTGCGGAGAGAATGCTGATGGTTGTAATAAATTGCTCACGACGTTTTGTTAACGTATAGCGCCGAGCAATAAAGAGTTCAAATGACATTCTATTTTTGGTCGAACTTGCTAAGGACAATATTCACGGCATTATGAGATGGCGCCATTCGTAAAGCAAAAAATTGTTTAACGCCTTCCCATCGGATCTCAAGATCGCCGACGGTCACTCTATTATCAGGCTCACCAAAATTTGATGTTAATTGTGCCGCCACATCATTGAATATTTTTACCGCATCTTCTGCATTTTTTGCACCGATGGCAAAAGTCACTTGGTCGATATTGGCATTTTGTATCCCAATTCTATATTCGCCTTTATGATTATAGACTCGATCATCTTTGCGAAGCATCCCTACCCCGAGAGATGGATTCCAGAACATCGTATCAAATTTTGAAAGTATCGGCAGGGAATTTGACGGCACCGTGGGCATAATTCCGTTAATACTCAGTGTATCAACATTGG
>JANYDV010000074.1 GCA_025363505.1 Bacteroidota bacterium | reverse complement strand
ACGAAATACTTACGTAGACGCTCTTCCGGTATTAGTAAATCCTGAGACAGGTTTTATTCATACCAGTTACAATCAAGCAGTAGCAGCCACGAAAAGACTCTCATCGAATGATCCTAATCTACAAAACATCCCTATCCGCACGGAAATGGGTCGTGGGCTTCGAAAGGCTTTTGTTTCCCGCTTTGAAAATGGACTCATTTTCTCTGCCGACTATTCTCAGATCGAGCTTCGCATTATGGCACATATGACTAAAGATGATGGTCTGATAAGAGCATTTGAAAACAATGAAGATATTCACACCCAAACTTCAGCGAGAGTTTTTGGAGTGAAGACAGAAGATGTTACTCGTGATATGCGCCGCAAAGCAAAGGAAATCAACTATGGCATTATGTATGGCATTGGTGCGTATGGACTTTCTTCACGATTAGGAATTTCGCAAAAAGAAGGCTCAGAGATCATCAGAAATTATTTTCTTGCCTTCCCGACTATTAAAGAATTTATTGACTCCACAATTCTATTTGCGAAGAAACATGGATATGTCGAAACACTTATTGGCAGACGCCGCTATATGGCAAATATTAACGCAGCAAATGCAACCGTTAGAGCCGCTGACGAGCGTGCCGCGATCAATATGCCAATACAAGGCACTGCCGCTGAGATGATGAAGCTCGCGATGATTACCATTCAACGTGAACTCGAACGCCGAAAGATGCAATCATTGATGATTATGCAAGTTCACGATGAATTAGTATTTGATGTTGTTCCGGAAGAAAAAGACGAATTAAAAGAATTAGTCGAGTACAGGATGTGCAATGCTCTACCGATGGATGTTGTCATCAGTGTCGAGTCCGGCTTCGGAAAAACATGGTTCGATGCACATTAATAACGTTCGGTGTGAACAATACCGCTTTCGGTAATGATCATATCGAGCTGTTGATCATGCGCTAATCTTGGAATTTCATCAACTTCTTGAACGCTGAAAGCCAAGCCTATTCGCTTGGCAGAAGGATTGATTTCCGCAAGGAATCTATCATAAAACCCTTTTCCGTATCCGAGCCTCGTGCCGGTACCATCATACGCAACAATCGGGACGATCACCATTTCGATTGAATGAATATCAGCAGGGATATTAGGTTCAGGTTCTGGAATACCATAGAGCCCAGTCGTGAGTATTTTTGATAGTTGGTAGTGTTTCATATTTGACTCAACACCATCTTCAACAACTACCGGAGCAATCACCTGAAGGCTACTACTTTCCATTGCTCTGACTAAACTCATTGTTTCTACTTCCGAGCGAAAGCTTAGATAACAATGCACGACTGAAACTTCCAACTCGTCTATCAATGCAAGAACAGTATTTCTAATCAAATGAGAAAATGCAAAATGAAGATGCTCGGCAAGGTCGTTCCGACGAACCAGTGCTTCTTTACGAAGCGTATCTCGAACAGTAGTAATACTATCAGTCAAAGAGATTATCGCTGAATGATGAATGGCTGAGAAACGGCACCACGATTACTTAAAAGATCAGTAGCAGAAATTCTAAGATAATATGCACCCGCAGGTAGTGAAGATACATCTATCGAAAATTGCAGGTCATTCAATGCAGATTGGTACGGGTAATTCACAGTCATAACACCAACACCCTTTGAATTATAAAACTCTGCTCTGAGCGAAGCATCTTTATGCAAAGAAAAAATCGGGACAATCGTAGTAGCAGTAATAGGGTTTGCCAAAAAATGAAAATCGTCGATTAAGAATTCATTGCGAAGTGCTGCCCTGAGAAGGCCATTCGCACAATTTGGCGGGGTTATCACTTTTACGCTATCAGGCTCAAAGTTCAGACACCCCAATTTTTCATCAGCAATCGTTTGAACAACTACCGTAGCAATAGTATCTGTCGAGATATAATATGTTAGTGCGAATGAAAAAAGCGAATCAAAATTTGAAAGGTATGTAGCCGCTTTTGAAGAAATGAGCACTTCATACTTACCTGCACTCACATTCGTGAGATGTATTGTAGCCCCGGGTATTGACGAGATAATGCTATCTGCTAGTAATTCAGCAACATCACTCGGACTGATCGAAATTAAGAAACGAACGCTCGATAGTTTGTATAACGTCAAATCTGTTGCGATTTTTACAACAATGTTATTGCTGGAATTGATAATTGAACGCTGTAATACTACGGGTTGAGTACGTTCAATGATATGAATTTTTATTGTATCATACAGCAATGGTTTTCCGTAAGCTTGTACTGTAATGACAATGAATGAATCCTGAATTGATGTACTATCACAATGAAATTGGAGCTGAAGTGATTTTATCGTCGAAGGGTGTAGGCTATCAGGAAAGACTCCTGTTGGTATAGTGAGTGAAGTATTGGTTGAGAATAAGCCATCAACAACAATGGAATATGCACCGGTATCACGAAGAATGTAAGTAAATGAATATACAGAATCTAAACCGCAAGCAACATCAATAGTTTTTGTTACTGTTGCAGATAATACTTGTGGTACAACTCGCACTTCGAGCAACATGGACTTATTGACCCCTGTTACTCCCGGCGATTTTTCTAATATATCAATTGGCGCACTATATGTTCCCGTTTTCGTAGCAAACACTGAAACAACAATCTTTGCCGAATCCCCCGGCTGAATATCGAAAGCCGGAGGTGGATTCTTTAGCGAAAACGGAGTATTCGGGTTTGAAATTGTTTGAATGTGTGCAGCTACTTCACCGGTATTCTTGAGGACAATAACACTATCGAGTGAACTGCCAAGAGGTAAAATACCAAAATCTAAGATTCCAGGTGAGACCGAAATATCGGGCAAGCCAACTCGCCCTTCAAAAAAGCAGGTAGTAGAGCCACTGACGATGCCTAATATCTCCGCATGTCCTGTATAGCTTTTTTGCGCAAGCGATGTATTGAAATGAGCGTGAAATTTCATTGACTTACCAACAGTAAGCACAAGAGGCAGTTGTATCGTTGGGTCGTCAGGAACGATGTCAAAATAGATCGCACCGTTATCATTTGCAACAGAATAATTTTGAATAGTAGCACTATCGGGTCCGATTGATGTCACGATAAATGTCGTATCAATCACCTGCCCGGGAAGACGAATACCAAAATCAATCGAAGGAGGATCAATAAGAACATCAGGTTGGATCGTCGTGCCATTGACCTTTAAAACTACTGACAGTGTATCATTAGTAGTAGTGATCATTTGTAGTACAGCTGTTCGTACGCCGACAGCTATGGGTCTGCATCGAAGAATTATTTGTCGCGCTTCACCTGATATAAGAGTCAGGGGTACATTGAGGATCGAAATAAAGGTGAATTCACTCGGCACCGAAATCATCGTGATGATCCTGATGTCACTAACATCAATGGTCGTAACCGCATCATTAGTGATGATAGCCGTACTCTGCCGAGGCAACCCAATTTTTACATTACCAAAGTCGATGGTGTCTTTGGAAGAAATAAGTGCAAAGGAGTGTTTCGGAAAAAAACCAAAACTTAGTAAAAAAACGACGAATAATATCCTTCTCGTCATTTCTGAGACCGAATGATGATCAATTGATATAGTAGAGTTGATGAACCTCACACTATAAGAAACACTTCTCGAAACAGAAAGTTACTATAACATAGCCTTCATTCTTTGCAATTCGCCGGACTTTAATTGATTTTCGTTCGGTTCGGGGAGTTTCGCGTCTTTGGCTTGCTTATTTACAGCATCTAAACGCTCTTGTGAGGGTGGGTGGGTTGAAAAGTTTTTTGAAAAAGATGTGGAGCCTTTTCCTTCCATCGGGACAGTCTTGATCATAAAATACTTAATCCCTGCAGGGTACCATGGACGTCCCGGAAGTGCCATTAAATCTTCAAAAGATGTTTTATCAGCATCACGCTCGTCATTACGACTAAATCTCAGTGATGCTAATGCACCTCCTGCGGCGGTTGTATATTCAACAATTTGCGAAAGAATACCATTGTTGGCAGTCTGACCAACAATGACTGATGACAAAATTTGGAGTCCATACTGCTGGGATATTTGCTCGGAAGAATGGCGATGATCAACGTGTGTGATCTCATGAGCCAGAATACCGGCAAGGGTCGCTTCGTTGTCAATAAATTTTAAGAGACCTGTATAGACATAGATTGGTCCGCCGGGTACGGCAAACGCGTTCACTGTTTTATCGTCGTTAATGACTGTTGCGACATAACGAAAGTCTTTATTCTTGACATTGGGCGAAGAAACGATCGTATTGACAATGCCTTGAATATAGCTGGTTACGTTAGGATTATTCAGAACCGGATAATGAGCAGGATCAGCGGCGATCTGTGCCTGCATTTTCTGACCAAGTTGAATATCATCAGACTTGGATAACAAATTCACGCCTGTTCCGCAGCCAACAACGGTGAACGTGGATATCAATAGAGCGATACAAAAAATGCGATTTGAAATATTCATCATCATACTTGATTTTCGTTAATCTAAAAAGTGTTTTGATTAGAAAAAACAACAAACGGCAGAACATTTGAGTATCTGCCGTTGATTGTCAACCAAGAAAAATGATGGGGTATTACTTTATTGCTTGGGAGCAAAAAGCTTTTCATCTACAGTAACGTTGTGCTTGATAGAATTAATTTCAAGAATGTTATCCCCGCCGCCACGAGTAACGACCGAGAAGGCATAAGGAATACCATCAATTACCTTGAAATTGCTGAAATCTTCACTTGATACGCCATTTGCACCAAAATGTTCGCGACGTGTGACGTAACCGGTGACTGTATCAATATACCAATTCTCTTTAGTACCGGTCGGCTTATTGACCTCAATTGCGTAAGCAACTCCTGCCGGAACAGCAGAAACTCCAAGCAACTTCACATCATAACCTGGGTCTTTGAGATGTAACTCCTGATTGAATACCGAGTTTGAAAGTTCTTCTTTCGCGGTTTCAGGGTCAGCGGGACCTGCACCACCGGGATAGGACATATAAACGTTCGTACCGTCGATGCGTGTCTCGATCTGATATGGACCCCCAAGATCAACCTTCTGATACTTTTTATGTGCGGGTGCTTCGAGAACCTCGATAGTACCCTTCGCCGGCTTACCGGCTAACTCAAGTGTCACAGAGCCGTTAGTTGCTCTGCTTTTAAGCTGTTCCATTGCAGACTTATTCAGACCACTATACATTTTCTCAAGTACCTGGTCAAGAGACATTTTCGTCGGTGCCATTGCTTTTTTCACATCTTTGACAAGATTGAAATCAAGATCATAAACAGTGACCTTGCCAAAGCGCTGAAGCTTCGGAAGTACTTGTGATGCATCACCAATGACAATCACATGAAGATCATTCGGAGGATAGACCCTCGAAGCTACTTCCTGCAATTCAGCAGCAGTAAACTTCGAGATGCGATCAGGATAAGTCGCATAATAGTCTTTTGGCAAACCGTACTCGATTGTTGAGAGCGTAAGAGCACTGGTATTTTGCGGATCAGCAAGATCCATCATAAATTTACCGGCAATCAAACCTTTCGCAAATGTTAATTCCTGATCTGTAATTTTCTCTTGAGAGAGTCGGCGATACTCAAGTAACATTTGGTCGAGTGCGGAATCAGTCACAGAATTTCTTACTTCGGCAACAGCAACCAACACACCGCGATCAATAGACTTTGTTAATGATCCACCGGGAGTATAGGTATAACCATGCTTCTCGCGAATATTTTGGAATAGACGGTTTTGGAAACCGATCACACCGTTACCGGCGAAAATAGAAGCAACAAGACTTGCGCGATCAAAATCGGGACTGGTTACCGGCAAACCCAAGCGTTGTAGGCGAATGCTCGATTGTGCCGAACCCGGACGATCAACTAAAGTAATAGACATTCCTTGAGACTCGGCAAGAGGGATATAACTCGGTTGATGGTAAGCCCCTTTTTGCCAATCTCCGAAGTATTTTTCTATCAATGGCTTGATTTCTTTCTCAGTAATATCACCGACAACAGCGATAATAGTATTTTCTGCTGAGAAATGATCTTTATGCCAATTCTTTAACACCTCAGATGACAATGCTTTGATCGAAGTCTCTGTCTGAAAATACCCGTATGGATGCGCATCATAAAGAAGTTTTCTTCCCATTTTGCGACCAAGTTCAGCGGGACTTTGTCTGGCAGATTTCAAATTTGAAAGCTGTTCGGTCTTGTACTTTTCGATTTCGTCAGATGCGAAAAGTGGATTTTTCATAACATCGGCATAGACCGGAAGTACTTTATCGAGATCGCGTTTTAAACAACCGACAGTAATGTTGATGTCATCGACGGTTGATCCGGTACCAATGGTTGCGCCATAGAAATCAAGTTTCTTGGCAATGTCATCGGCAGACATCGTCTTTGTTCCCTTTTCAAGGAGCGAACTCACTGCCGCTGCCGCACCGATCGTGTTTCCATCTTGTGCATTACCACTTAGGACTAATGCGCGAAAATAGACTAACGGTTGTTTGTGATCTTCGACGACCACGATACGTAAACCATTCTTGAGTTTGATCTCATTGAATGATGACGAGATTGATTTCGGAAGCGGACCGGGTTCCGGTTTCTTCGAACGATCAATCTGTGCCTCAGATGCGGATGCGCCAAAAATTACAAAGGCGCTGACGATTAGTACAATAAAATTCTTCATAGATGTAATATTCATGGTGATGTTATACTCCGTGCTTATTGGTTTTTAGGAACGGTGTAGATGATCACCGAACGAGAAGTCGGTGTAAGATACTGCTTTGCCACACGTTGAATGTCTTGTTTGGTCACGCCAAGATAGCGATCAAGCTCGGTGTTCACACGTTTGGTGTCATGGAAAAGTGTATATTGATGTGATAGTTGGAATGCAATGCTTCCGGCACTCGCAGCTTGAGTGACAATGTCCTTCGTTGTTTGATTACGAACTTTCTGAAATTCTTCTTCAGAGATACCCTCTTTTTGAAGTTTCGAAATTTCTTCATCAAGGGCGACACGAACCTTAGTAAGTTCTATCCCCTGATTGGCAACTGCGAGCACACCAAACACTCCGTCTTTTTCCAGCGTGAGTGTAATCGGCGAAACTTCGACAACCAATTGATCTTGATCCTTCAAACGTTTTACCAACCGTGAGCTATTTCCTTGCATCAATACATTTGCGAGAAGATCAAGTGCATACTGATCTTTGTTACCTTCTGCAACAGTCTTCCATGCATAACCGATAGCCGGAAGCGGAGTGATCTTTTCATTGACCTCAACGGTGCGCTCAGCCGTTTGTGCCGGCTCAGGTGTATACGAACGATCAATCTCACCACCTTTAGGAATGTCGCCGAAATAATCTTTGACTGCCTGTTTAGCGTCGGCTGGCTTAAAATCACCGGCGACGACAACAGTCGCATTATTCGGCACATAAAAATGTGTGTAGAAATCCTTAAATTCTTGGATCGTCGCCTTGTCAATATATTGTGCTGATCCGATCGGAGTCCATGAGTATTGTGATGTATGGAATACCGATTCCATCAACTTCAAGAAGAATGAACCATACGGTTGGTTTTCATAGCGATTGCGACGCTCTTCTTTTACGACTTTACGCTGAGTCTCGACACCGATCGAATCAACATGAAGCCAATGCATACGCTCAGACTCTGCCCACAAAGCCTGTCGGAGGTAGTTTGAGGGTACATCATCATTATAGAACGTGCGATCGAAGGAAGTGTGTGCATTGAGGTCGCCACCTACTGCCTCGATCAACTTGCCATATTCGCCACGTTTGATATGATCGGTTGATTCGAACATTAAATGCTCGAAAAAGTGAGCAAACCCTGTTCTATCCGGGCGCTCGTTGTGTGAGCCGACATGATAATAGACTCGGGCTGCAACTCGCGGCGCACTGTGATCTTCATAGAGAATCATATGCAAGCCATTCGGCAGATCATATTCTTCAAACTTGATCGGTTTGAATACTTGCGCAGATACATTCTGCAACACAAGTGTGCCGACCATTGCAATGGAAAGTAGTAGTTTTTTCATAGATTATGGAAAATATACGATACGAACCGAAGTGTAACGGTATAGCCGCAGGAAGGTTTCAACCTATAACTGCGCGTTTTAGCCTAAAGACAATAGCTCAAAAATATGAGAAGAATATAAGAATCCACAGTAAAAGCTCGCACGATTCAGACAAATTCTTAGCGAACAATCAACTTTGAAGAACCAATATACTTCGCACCGCAAGTAATGGCGCAGCAGTATATTCCCTCTTGTAGTTTGCTTACATCAAGCCTAACAGATTGACTACCCATGACAAGTGGTAATTTGGATTGCAATATATTTCTGCCCAAGGCGTCGGAAATATTAATCTCGACTACCGATGTCTCGTCTGTCAAAAATTCGAGCGTAGCCTCAGTCGTTACAGGATTTGGATATGCTTTTATAGTGATATGCTCTGAGTGTGAAGCTACCACATTTGTACTGCCATTCAATAATAGACTTGCAAGGAAAAACCCATTGCCATTGAGTGGAGGGGTATTACCAAATTGACATTCTGAAAAATAACTTCCGGTAATGTTTGCAAAAATTCGACCATCACGCAATGCTTTTACTGCAATTGCATTTCCAACTGAAGAGGAATTGTCTCCCGCAGTGGGGCGCATAGCCCAAACAGGTGTTCCATCAAGGTCATACTTTGCAATAAAAACAATATTAGCACGGGCATCGCTTGGGTTGCTTAATGTCGTCGTACCGAATTTGGCACTTTGTTGGAAATATCCGATTGCATAGGCATTGTCGTCATTATCAAAGCTTACACCAAAACATTGGTCAACACGGTCTCCCCCGATTTGCTGTAACCATTTAAATTCACCTTTATCGGAAAGTTTTAGCACAAAACCATCAAAAAATGAAGAGTGTGCTGCCAATGAATGATTGCCAAATGTCAATGAAGTACCGAATGAACCTGCAATAAATAGCGAGTTTTTACTTTGATTGAAAGCAATGTCTCCAATCAGACCATATCCCGATGATGCGGTGTCTGTCCATAGTATTTGTCCATCGTTTTTTATTTCGGCAACCAGTAGTCGAGAACCACTACTTTGTGTAGCTCCAATAAACACATCAGTGGTCGTTGTGCCGGTTGAGTGTCCGCAAAGCGCACTGACAATCCCACTGCCTTCGAATGTGGCTATGCTCCCAAGTTGGACTAATTGATCGAATGAGGCAAGAAAGAAATTATTTACTCCGGATTTAGTTAAGATAAACGGTTTGGAATGAGTTGTTGAAGGGGCTATTAATGAATCATCGAATGAACCGGCAATATAAATGGTGCCATTGATCTCTCCTGAAGCAAATTGATAAGTACTTTGATGATTATTGTCATAGGGTTTCACATTCTTCGCCAAAGTATTAACCCACAACCGACTTCCATTTTTATCAAAACCTACACCAAAGATAGAAGTAAAATTTGGCGAGTGTTCTTCAATGTCATTAAAAATTATTGAGTCTTGATAATATCCAAATGCAAATACATTCCGGTTGCTGTCAATTACTACTTTTAAAATATTTCCATGTGAAGGTAATACATCCCCTACCTTCTTTGCCCATTGCAAAACACCGGTTTTATCATACAGGGCTAGAAAAAAATTTGCCCGATCTTTTCCCACCGAAGGTAACTCCGTACCTCCGATACTTATCTTATCATAATAATATCCACCGATAGCAACATAACCATCGTTGTCGGTCGCGACACTAACCGATATTGCGGAGGTGGCAAGAGAATCAACACCTTTAGCCCAAACCCAAGAAGGAGTTTGTGCAAATGAACTGTGTGAACTGCCGAGGATAATCAGCGTAAGTAGGAGACATTTTAGCCGGACCTGTGGTGTCATTAATTTGTATTGGGATATATATAAAACAACACCATTTCTGAAAAACAATTACACTGTGGATGGAGGTTGATTTTGCACTGATTTCTTGAGTTTGAGATGATGTGCCTTTATTGCAGCGTTTCCAAGTTTTTTACGAGTTTTTACGCTATTTAGTGAAATGCCAAGTCTTTTTGCGATCTCGGTATTTGAGAGTCCTTCGCCGAACTCCAAATTAAATACTTCGGCTTGCTTCGCCGTAACTAATTGTATATCTTGCTCGAAAGTGGTCTCTTCCATTATGTTGAAAATATATATCACTTAAACATATTGCTCTGATAAACGTTTAGCAAAACACTGTCTCACTCGTGATTTTGCAACTAAGGAGAAGCGACAAAGATGTAACATTCTGAATCGGTTTATGTTGTGATAAAAAAAAACGGGTCGATATAACATTATGAAAAGAGTAAAAATATGGTGTGTATGTATTGGGCTTAGCTTTATAGCATGCTCCAACTCCACATCAACCGTCAATACTGACAACCAAACAGGATTTAATGGCAAATGGCGCTGGACAATAACTACCGGTGGTATTGGCGGCTGGACATACACTCCTACAACTGAAGGTTATACTTGTACACTCACTGTTTTGAGCGATAGTAGTTGCTCTATTTCAAGAAATGACTCGGTTGTTGCTAACGGATCATACTCCGTAGGTAAAATAGATAGTACGCACTTTTACTTTACTCTGGGTAAGGGATTTGTGGATGCTGTTCTCAATCAACGTTTACCCAATGTCACGATTAAAAGTAATAGCCCAATCAGAGTTTTTATCAAAACGGATACTATTACTGTTTCCGAAGAGGCTGTTGCCGATGGTTTCGTGACAGAATTTATAAAAATTAAATAATTACTGTTTAATTTTTAGATAAGCAACAGTCTGCTTAATCAATTTTTCAAGAGCATCGTTTGAGACTTCAAATGGATGTACCGCTCCGAAGGTATGCCCGGTCTTTTCGATAATGGTGAGTGTTGCTTTTTCGCCATAGGCTTTGGCAATTGCTTGTGATTCAGCAACCGGTGTAGAAATGTCTTCGCTCCCAACGATGATATGAAGCGGGATATTTGATACTGACAGTTGTTTTGCTATTCGAGCAATATTAAACTTCTCTTCATTCGTTTCCAGATCAGCCAACAATGCGCTATTGATTCTCATTAATTGATTTGTTCTGGAGTTGAGTTGTTCGACAAACCCTCTCTTTCTCCACTCGGCATTTTGTCGATCACTAAATCGATTGAACGAACTAACCGGAGCCCAGAGAACCAGATTGTAAATATTTTTATCCTCACTTGTGGCGAGCATGGCTGTGGCTGCACCCCGTGAGTGGGCAAGGATTGAAATCGAATCGGTGTTTATTTCATCTTGATTGATAGGTAACTCCCCATTTCTGATTATCGACAATACATCTTTTACCTCATTCAACTCACGGCTGATTGTTTGTTCGGCGAAAAGATCAAGTTCAGTAAAATTATAAAGATCATCACCAATTCCATTATGAGAAAAGTTAAAAGCGACTACGAAATATCCTTCCTTAGCCAGACGATCACGAATCATCGGGAATGGACCCCAGTCTTTAAAGCCTTTGAACCCATGAAGAAATAGGACAACAGGTTTGGGACTATGCGTTGATACATAACGGATATCGGTTCTGATCGGGTCGCCTTCGCAGCTTTTCAAAATCAATTCTTGGTGAACGACACTCATAATTGCGTAATTTTGTGAATTATTAAATCAATAATTTCCATCCTAATGAACATTAATGTAATAAAAGGCAATTCGGAGTCATTTGATTCTGATGCGGTAGTCTATTTCCAACCAGAAGACACAAAGTGGATCAAAGATAGTTTGAAATGGTACGGCGAGGGTACGCCGTTGCAACAACAGGCAACCACGATGCTCGCCGCCGGCGATCTGACGGGTCGTAAAGATGAGCTGATTGTCCTATATCCCGCAAAGAAAGAAATGCGAAGCAAGCGTATGCTTCTCGTAGGTCTTGGCAAACCCGAAATGATTACACTCGAAACAGTCCGTCGCGCGGCGGCTCGGGCAGCAAAGAAGACAGTTGCACTCAAAGGCAAGTCATTAGGATTTTTTCTTCCGGAAGTAAAAGGTTCGAACGGTGCTGAGATCGCTAATGCGGCAGTTGAGGGAGTATTACTGGGACTCTATAAATTTGATAAATTCAAAAAGAAAACCGAAAAGCCCATCACCCTCGAAAAGCTTACGATTTTCTGTAATGACAAAGACATTTATGGTTCAAGTTTTAAGGAAGTTAGCAGTGCTATTGATCGTGCACAGGTCATTTGCGCTGCAACGATCTTCGCTCGTGATATGGAAAACGAACCTTCGAATTTCAAATACCCTGAAGTTCTTGGCAAGTGGGCACAAGATGCAGCAAAAGGAAATGGCATTAAAGTCACTCTTTTTGGTGACAAAGAACTTAAAAAGAATAAGATGATCGGTATCCTTGCCGTTGGTGAAGGGTCGGCAAAAGAAAGCCGTTTCATCATTATGGAATATCGAGGAGCAAAAGATAAAAAGGCACAGCCGATCGTACTCGTCGGCAAAGGTATTACATTTGATACTGGTGGTATCTCTTTAAAGCCCGGAGCCGGAATGGGTGATATGATCAGCGATATGTCGGGCGCCGCAACGGTTATCGCGACCTTAAAAGCGATTGCCGAGCTGAAACTCAATGTCAATGTTATCGGTCTTTGTTCCAGCGCGGAGAATATGCCGTCAGGAACAGCCGCACGTCCCGGTGACATCATCACATATCCTAATGGGGTGTCTGCTGAAATCGATAATACTGATGCAGAAGGCAGACTCGTACTTGCAGATGCTCTTATCTGGGCAAAGCAATACAATCCAAAACATGTTATTGATCTTGCTACCCTCACCGGAGCTTGTGTTGTCGCGCTCGGTCATGTCACAACGGGTATGATGGGAAATGACGAAAAGATGAAGACACAACTCAAGAGATTGGGTGATAAAGTGTATGAGCGCGTGTGCGAACTACCGATTTATGATGAATACGATGACCTCATTAAGAGCGATTGTGCAGATATTAAAAACGTCGGCGGTCGTTGGGGTGGCGCTATCACCGCCGCGATGTTCTTAAAGAGATTCACCGATTATCCGTGGACTCATTTGGATATTGCCGGTACTGCTCGTGGCGAAACAAGCACTGATTATATCAACAAAGGCGGCACAGGAGTCTGTGTCCGATTACTGACCGAAATGCTAACCGAGCAGGCTGGGAAGTAATAGAAGATATCTCTTTTTACGATGAGAGCCGGCTTTTCGCCGGCTCTTTTTTTTTGCCAAAGTCGAATCTATTTCAGTATTGTAGACGTATATCTCTAGACAACAATCAATAATATCAGACTATGACTATATTCTCAAAATATTTCTCTACTACAAGAAGCACGATCGTGTGCTTGTTAAGTATCATTCTTCTCACTGCCACGGGATGCTCAGCGAAAAAAGGCGATGCAAAGACAACGGAAGTAAGTAATGAGGTCAAAGAACTACCTGAAACCCCGATGAGTGAACACTCCGAACGAGCGACTTTTGCAATGGGATGTTTCTGGCATTCCGAAGAGATTTTTTTAGAGATTAAAGGTGTCAAAGATGCCCTTCCGGGTTATTCAGGTGGTAGCGAGAAAAACCCATCGTATGAGATGGTGAGCAACGGCACGACAGGTCATACAGAATCTGTCGATATTACATTCGACCCTACGGTGATTAGTTATGAAAAACTGTTGCAAGTATTTTTTACTGAACATGATCCTACGACTCCGAATATGGCATATCCTGATGAAGGTACTCAATACCGTTCAGCAATCTTTTATCATAGTCCTGCACAAAAGCAACAAGCCGAAGCGTATATCGCAAAAATCAATGCTTCGCATACTTATACAAAACCTGTAATTACAGAACTCGCCTCGTTCACTAAATTTTATCGTGCCGAAGATTACCACCTACGATACTACCGCAATCATCCAACACAATCCTACATTGCGCACGTGACGGTACCCGAAGTCCAAAAATTTCAAAAAGACTTTCCGGAGCTTCTCAAAATGAAGTAAATACCTATAGCGAGACAGTCATAAAACTAGTCGGTTTCACCCGAAATTCAACTCGCAAAAATAGTGTTGTCATTTCTTCATTGATAATACCATTATTCAGTCCCTATGAAGAAACTGACACGTCTTGCACTATTTTTGGCAATATTCTCGCTCTCACTGCAGTACATTGGCTGCGGTGGTGCAGAAATTTCGAGCGCCAAACTCTATCGTGGTCAACGTAACTATAACAAAGCAAATGAGTTGTTACTCGCCGCACTCAAGAGCGACCCTCATAGTGATGAAGGATGGGCGCTCTATGTACAAAATTTGTATGACCTAAAAAATTACGAGAAAATCGCTGAAGTGATTGATACGGCAAGACTGTATGCAATCAAATTCCGTGGGCAAGTCGAGGATGTTCGTCGTAACACTTGGGTTCAACTCTACAATGGAGGAGTTGGCGCATTCAGTCAAAATCCAGAGAGTAAAGAAGCACAACAGGCTGCCTTGGGTCTGCTCGAATCTGCGAAAAAAGTAGCACCTGACCAAGCCGAGACTTATGAAACGCTTGGCGAAGTGTATTTAGCGGCTCTCGATACCCCGAAAGCAGTGGGAGTCTATGAAGAAGCATTGAAGCAAGTTCGTTCTTCGCATGATCAAGGTGTTTCCCTTGGCGTCACACTCAAGATGTCCCCTGAGTCAGTTGAAAAGGCAATCGGTGGCTCACCGAGTAGCCAACAGATGATAACATTAGCTGGTAGCGATTCAGTATTAGTTTATACATACCGCTCAAACGATGGATTCTTTTATTTTGAAAAAGCAACAAAAGGTGGGCGTGGTTTACAATTAACAGGATGGCGTTTTACAACCTCTGCTGATGCAGGCATGCAACCTATGCGTGTCTCCATCAAAACGTATACCGAACTTGCAATCTACTATTATGCGCAAGCAAATAAAGCATTGGCAAATGGCGATAAACCCAAAGCTGAAGAGTTGTACAACAAAGTGATTTCGTTGCTCGTTGCTATCCAACGTCTTGATCCCTCAGATGAAAATGCTTCAAATATCATACCCGATATCTATTCCAAACTTGATGAGCCGGAAAAGGCAAAGTCAATGTATAAGCGTTTGCTCAACGAACACCCATCTAAGCAACTCTACGCAGCTTATGGGGCTGTACTCTTAAAAACTCAGGACTTCCAGGGTGGCATTGAGGCGTATGAGAAATCTCTTTCGATCGACCCGGGTTTTGAGAATGCACTCTATAATCTCGGAGTAGCCTATCAAAATTGGGCGGCAGATCAACAAAAGAAAGATAAGAAGGCAGATGTAAAACCATTGCTTGAAAAATCAGTTGGTTATTACGAACGTGTTCGTTCGGTCAATCCGAAAGATTATAACACGCTCTCGAATCTCTTTCAGCTGTATGATATTTTAGGCAAAAAGGATATGAAGGACAAAACACTTTCTGAACTCGAAGCCCTTAAAAGCACTGATGTAGGAAATGACAAATGGTATTGGCAAGCAATGATGAAAGTATATGTAGCCAATAAAAATTCTAAAAGTGCTGACGAGGCAATGAAAATGTACGACAAACTTTCTAAGTAATATAGGTAAAGAAAACAAATGGACAACAACAACGAACCACAAGGACAACAACTGCAGATTGAATTGGGCGAGAAAGAAGCTGAGGGTATATACTCAAACCTTGCTATCATCACCCATTCCCCTGCTGAGTTTATTATTGATTATACTCGTGTCACACCCGGCGTACCGCGTGCTCGTGTGCTATCGCGTATTATCATGACCCCACAGCATATGAAACTGCTTCTCGGAGCTATGCAGGAAAATATTACTCGTTATGAGAGCCAGTATGGCGAAATTCGAGTCGAAGGACAGAATAATCATCCATTCGGATTCCGGACAGGACCGGCAACCCCAACCAGCGGCAATACTAATGGCGGTGGCGAAAAAGTACATTAACATTTTACCGTAATATACAATGGTAGTTTTATCAGCAATCTACAAAACCCCTGAAGATAGCGCGGCATTTGATGCACACTATAATGATGTCCATTCACCACTTATAAAAAAAATACCCGGGCTTCGAAAACTCGAAGTAACGAAATTCTCAAAAATGCTCACACCGCCGACTTCAACACTTGCCGAGCAACCATATTTGCAATGCAATATGTATTTCGATGATATGGATGGGTTTAAATCGGCAATGGCTTCGGATGAAAATAAAGCTGCCGGTAAAGATTTGATGGGCTTTGCAGGACCACTTGTATCAATGTGTGTCGGCAAAGTTGATGCAATAACATTGTAAGTTATTCCCCTTTCAGTTAGATCATGGGGCGGACACTCAAGCCGCCCATTACAAAGATTTGATAAATATCTCAGATACCTATGTCTCGGAAATCCACCAACGAACTCAACCCCTATCAAGAAAAACGAACCTACAACTTTACTCATATTCTTTATGAGAAAAAGGATTATGTAGCTACGATGACGATTAATCGTCCAGAGGTACTCAATTGCCTCAATCTTACTACGTTGCGCGAAATGCTCACTGCAATAGAAGATGTAATGTGGGACGATGATATCGCAGTGTTGGTGATCACCGGCGCAGGTGATCGTGCGTTTTGTACTGGTGCTGATCTACGTGAACAAGAAGAATTTTTTCTTGGTAACCCGAATGATTATTACAAATGGATGCGCGTTTTTATTGAGATGCATGAACGCCTCCGTAACATTGGCAAGCCTACAATTGCCAAACTAAATGGCATCGTTGTCGGCGGTGGAAACGAAGTAAATATATCCTGCGATCTTGCTATCGCTGCAGATCATATTCATATTCGTCAGGTAGGTGCTGCGCGTGGCAGTGTAGCTGCTGCCGGAGCCACACAGTGGTTGCCCATTATGGTGGGTGATCGTCGTGCCCGCGAAATTCTTTTCCTCTGTGAAGAGATACCTGCCCAAAAAGCACTGGAATGGGGCTTAGTAAATCAAGTCGTTCCTGCTGCTGAACTCGATGAAGCAGTCGCAGTAATGTGTGAAAAATTATACAATAAGTTACCAGAATGCTTGCGATATGCAAAACAGCAGCTCAATTTCTGGAAAGACTTTAGTTGGCATACCACCATTGGCAGTGCTCGTGACTGGCTTTCTATTCATAACCTCTCTGATGAAGTAGCAGAAGGGATTTCTGCGTTTAATGAGAAGAGACCGGTGAATTACAAAAAAATTCGCAAGAAAAAAGCTTAATATTTTTTAGTGATTATACAACACTCATTGATAAATAAAACCAATGAGTGTTGTACAATCTAAAGGCGAAAATTAGTGAAGTGCTTTTATATCATTCTGTAATTCTTCACTATGCTGACGGACAGCTACTTTTTGATAGACTTTTGCAATTTTGCCCTGCTTGTCAATCAAAAAAGTCCAACGATGCGGATATAGGTTATCTTCGAGCGGCACTCCATAGGCAGCACAAATCTTGCCGCCATCATCAACCAACAATGGAAAATTTAGATGGTCTTTCTCCGTGAATTCCTGATGCTTTTTTTGGTCATCGAGTGAAACGCCCAGAATGACGGTATTTAAAGCAGTAAATTTCGATTGGTCATCACGAAAATTACAGGCTTCGACAGTACAGCCGGAGGTCATATCTTCGGGATAAAAATATAAAATGACGTTCGACTTCCCTTTATAGTCAGCTAAAGAAATTGTTGTACCATCAGTTGATTTGACAGAAAAATTCGGGGCTTGATCGCCCGGGTTCAGATTTATCATAAGTGCAGTAAGTAATAAATATAAAATCATTTTCATAGCCATAAATTATTCGTCTTCTAACATACCGTTTGCAAAGAGATTCGCGTATTTCACGACATCTTTGCCCAGTTTTAATAATCGTTTTTCAAGCATTGGATCGGCAAGTTGATCGGGTCCGCTAAACATTTTACTGGAATTAGAAATAGATACTTGATGCGGCACTACCCAAGCTCCGACACCGCGCATCACCCCACGTAAATGGCTGATTGCGTTTCCTGCACCCATAGCGCCACCGGAAACACCAATGATGCCTACCATCTTATGCTCGAATTCATCAAAGCCGCAAAGATCAATTGCATTTTTTAATCCACCAGTAAAACTGTTATGATAGTCGGGCGTAGCAATGATAATACCGTGAGCATTTTTAACAAGGTTTTTGAAAGTATGAACCTCCGGAGGATAAGTCGAATCTTCACTTCTTCCGTCACAAAATGGTAAGGGACGTTCCGATATGTCATAAAAATTTGTCTCCGCCCCAACCAAAGTACTCGCCTGCAAAGACATACGTAGCACTGCCGCTGTCGAAGAGCCGGGCTTCATACTTCCACAAATTCCAAGAATTCTAATTATCATTGTTATTTCTCGGTATTGTAGGAGTAAAATCCCTTACCGGTTTTACGACCAAGTGTATTCGCTTCAACCATTTTTTGTTGCATCGGATGAGGACGAAATCTTGGCTCGCCGAAGAACTGGTCATATACTGATTGCGTCACGGCAAGATTAACATCAATGCCGATCAAGTCCATTAGTTGAAATGGTCCCATTGCAAAACTATTTGATTTGAGGATAGCATCAACCTGCTCAACAGTTGCAACTCCGTCACTAACAAGACGGAACGCTTCGCCATAATAATTTCTGGCCACACGGTTCACAATAAAACCCGGTGTGTCTTTTGCTAAGACCGGAGATTTCCCGATCTGCTTTACATATCCTTCAGTACGATACATCACATCGTCGGTCGTTTCCTGACCACGAATAATTTCTACTAATTTCATTATATGCGCCGGATTGAAGAAATGCAATCCGAGCACTCGCCCCGGATTCCGGCAAACGGACGCAATAGCTGTCACCGCAAGCGAAGATGTATTACTGGCGAAGATGCAGTCTTCAGGACATAGATCTGAAAGTTTTATAAAGATCTCTTGCTTGATCTTCAGATTTTCAACCGCAGCTTCAATGACTAAATCACACGTCTTTAGGTGCTCAAAGTGCGAGGATGTCCGTATCCGAAGTGCCGCAGCGTTCGCATCAGGAATACTCAGTTTCCCCCGTTCGGACATTTTTTCCATCATCACACCGATGCTCTTATACGCCCGCTGGAGATATACATCATTAATGTCGTTCAAGACAACATCATATCCTGCAAGAGCCGATGAAAGAGCGATCCCGCTCCCCATTGTTCCGGCACCAATTATACCGATTGTTTTCAAATTTGTCGTGGTTGAATATTAGTAAATAAACAACAATTCTCATCAAAGAAATAGCAATATTTTCTATTTTCCGGTAAATACTGCCTTCTTTTTCTCACGAAAAGCCGCGACGGCATTTTGATAGTCTTCTGTTCTCCCAGCAGCTTCTTGCATATAGACTTCATAGTCAAGAGCTTCATCAAGAGAAAGGGTTGAGACTTTGTCAATCATTTTTTTGATATACCCGTAGGCTTTCGTCGGACCTGTTGCAAATGCACGAGCAACAATCATTGTTTCGTCAATCAGCCTCTCAGCTGCGACGACTTGATTGACTAAGCCGAGTTCGAGTGCTTTAGGAGCCGCGATATCACCACCTGTCGCCGCAAGCTCAAACGCTTTGGCAACACCAACATTTCGCACCAAGAACCAACTTGATCCCGAATCCGGTACTAACCCTATTCTTACAAATACTTCAATAAGCTTTGCAGACTCCGTCATCAGTCTGTAATCACATGCTAGAGCAAGCGAGCATCCAGCACCTGCGGCAACACCATTTATGGCACATATAATAGGCTTCGGAAGGTTGCGCATCGCACGGATTAATGGGTTATAGCGACGTTCGAGCGAATCTCTGAGTGATCTTTTCCCACCACCGGTGGGTGCATCTTTCAAATCTTGTCCCGAGCAAAATGCCTTACCGGAACCTGTCAGCACGACCACGCGGATCGCATCATTCTTTAGAGCTTCTTTGAAAGCATTTTGGAGTTCGGTCGTTAATTGTTCATTGAAAGCATTATACACCTCAGGACGATTGAGAGTGATCGTGTAGATACCCTCACTAAGATCTGTCAGTATTGTTTGATTATCTGTCATACTATCTGTTATTTCCCTTTCCATTCTGCAGTACGCTTTTCGACAAACGCAGCCATTCCTTCTTTCATATCTTCGCTGGCAAACAGCAAATAAAAATTCTTGCGTTCAAATTCCAGACCCATTTCTATGGTGGTATCAAAAGATTTTAATACGGCTTCTTTTGCAAGTCGCACCGCAACCGGTGGCTTAGAGGCAATCTCTTGCGCTAAGCGAACCGCTTCTTCAAGAAAAAATTCAACCGGCACAACTTTATTCACCAGCCCAGCATCAAATGCTTCTTGGGCAGTAATAAATTTTCCGGTAAGTACCATCTCCATAGCACGAACTTTACCAATGGCACGAGTTAATCGTTGTGTACCCCCCGCACCGGGCATAACACCAATGTTTATTTCCGGCTGTCCAATACGAGCAGTTTCACTGGCGATGACGATGTCGCAGTGCATCATCAGTTCGCAACCACCACCAAGTGCAAATCCGCTCACAGCAGCGATAATTGGCTTTTTGATCTTACGGATACGATCCCATTTAGAAAATTGATCTCGATAGAGCATATCGACCGCAGTCGCTGATGCCATCTCTTTAATATCAGCACCTGCGGCAAAAGCCTTTTCGCTTCCGGCAAGTACGATGGCTCGGATGTTCTCATCGCGATCGAGTGAATCGAGTGTTGCAACAAGTTCATCCATTAACTCCAGATTCAGTGCATTAAGCACCGCAGGGCGATGTAATCGAACAATGGCAACGTAGCCATCAATCTCAAGCAGAAGATTCTTTAAGTCAGACATAGGTATATAATGATATGCAAAAATACCACAGAAATGAGCATCGGTGCTCTGATAGTAAAGAATGGAGAAAGTAAATTAAACCAAGTTTGGTCAGCGATTCTCAGCACGTCAATATTGGGACGCTTAAATCGGGAAGAGCATAAGCTCGCCCGATTTGAATAATTATTTTAATTTCTTCCGCGTGAGCCCGTAAGGATACGGAGTATAAACATAAATAAATTTAAGAAATCAAGAAATAACCGCAGCGCAGCCGAAGTAGGTGGAATCTCATTCGCTCGACGAAGGATCAGCGAAGTATCGACTAAAACAAAACCTGAAAAGATAATAACTCCGATAATAGAGATAGCAAAATCGAAGTTGCTGGATTGTACAAAGAAGGAATTAATAAGGATTGCCCCGATCAGCACAAAAGCGCCGATCGTAAGAGATGCTCCAAGAAAACTAAAGTCTTTTTTGGAAACATAAACATACGTAGTCAACCCTCCGAATACGATACCGGTCAGAAATAAGGCGTTATAAATAACCTGCACACCTGTTTCGGGAATATAAGAATGTGCAATAGAAAATAGCAGTGGAGACAACATCACCCCACTAATAAATGTAAAGAGTATCATTGTCGGCACAGCCCGAGTTGGCTTATCAGCACTCGATTGTGCCCAGAAAAATGCGCCGATATATGCTACGAACAAAATTAATCTGTTGCCGGCAGCAAAATAAACCATCCCGGTATTCATTGACACCAATGCACCGACGATAGCAGCCAGCAGACCAAAAGAAAAATAAGTATACACCTTACGAATATAGGCAAGACGTGCCTGCCCCACCAGTGCCAATGCTTCAGGGGTGAACTGGAAAGTGTTTTCCGAAAATTGTGCCATCGTATAGAATAATTGTTTTATGATAGTACGATTTACAGATACATTTGGTTTCGGCAGAATATATCGATCTCTATAAACCTGCCAGTGTGTGAGCCAGAATAGAACTAAGTCCTTCCACACGAGGTTGTTCAACAGTTAACTAATTCATATTATGCCACGCTACATCATACTGTTTCTGCTCTTGAGTCCCATTTTTTCCTTGGCTCAAAAGACCACCAACGAGATAACTGTGGGCGATCTTAAAGCAAGACTGAATATTCTTACTTCTGATTCGCTCGCCGGCAGACGTACCGGTGAAATAGGCATGGAAAAAACTGCAAACTATATTGCAAAAGAATTTAAGCGTATTGGTCTTGATGTCATTGATCCGTCCCAGACATTCTATCAACGGTATGAATTTTCCGAACACCAGTTTGACTCGACAAAAATTTCCCCAACCAAAGGTGTAAATGTTATTGGATTTCTTAGAGGCAATGATAAAAGTCTCTCCCACGAAGTTGTAATTATCGGAGCACATTTCGATCATCTTGGAATGGGCGGTCGAAATGCGCTTGATACTGTAAAAGCTTTTCATCGAGGTGCAGACGATAATGCCAGCGGTACCGCCGGCGTTCTTGAACTTGCCGAGTACTTTGTAAAGCATCGGAATGAACTCAACCGGAGTCTACTGTTTATGACTTTCAGTGGTGAAGAAGAGGGGCTTTTCGGTAGTCAGCAATATGTAAAATCACCCCTATTTTCTTTTGACCATACTCAAGCAATGATCAACATGGATATGATAGGACGTCTAAAGGATAGTATCTTGATCATTGAGGGCATGGGTACATCTCCTGCTTGGGATTCTATTTTTAGGAGCATTTCTTCAGCTAAGAAACCATTTGTCATACGGTATAAACAAGATGGAGAGGGACCTTCCGATCATGCTTCTTTTTACCGTAAGCATCTGCCGGTGTTATTCTTTTTCACTGGCTTACATAAGGACTATCATCGCGCAAGTGATACAAAAGACAAACTTGATTATAACGGAGAAGCCAACATTTTGAAACTGGTGTCCGAGGTGATAAAGCAGACTGCAAACACACTCTCAAAGATTCCATTTACAATAGTCCCTATCGACACCACAAAGAAATCAACATCATTCAAGGTTTATGTCGGCGGTGTGCCTGATTATGGGTATGATGGCGAGGGCTTAAAAATATCTGATGTTACACCCGGCTCACCTGCAGCGAAAGCAGGTTTGCTTGCCGAAGATATTATTGTAAAATTTGGAGAGTTACAGATTAAAAATATCTATGATTATACGAATGCACTTTCAAGTCTCCACCCGGGAGACAAGATTATTGCACTTATAAAACGAGGCAAAAATACCATCGAGATCCCTATTGAGCTGGGAAGTCGAGCCGGAATGCACTAATTTCTCTTTACTATTTCTTTGTATAGTCTCACGAATATCAAGTTTTGGCGCAACCCTTTGCAAAGCTTTGCCCCAAGGTTCTGCATCCCAAGTTGGGGTGACAAATA
>JANYDV010000243.1 GCA_025363505.1 Bacteroidota bacterium | reverse complement strand
GAATGCTGCAAACTCGGTTCGCGGATTTGATGCGCCAACTCCTATCATTACAATCTTCCCGTTTGCGTTATCAGAAAAACCGGAAGAATTCAGGGGTTGTATGAGAGCCGCTTGTGAGAGTGCTTGCACCAGATGTGAACTCGGGCGTTCATTTGATCCATCAGGATAGAACCCTCCTTTGAAACCGCGGTATGATGCCGCGCCGAGATCATTCAAAGGAATAAGTCCCGACGAATCTTGATCACAATTCTTTTGTGAAAAAGCTGGGGGTGGTAAACAAAATGCGATCAGTAGAAACGTGATGAGAGTTTTCATAAGCGTGTATGGTTTTGGTTTAAAGACGCTTAAGAAAGGCAGGAGGTTTAATTAGTTTTTATTCATAATTAGGAATCGAGGAAAATAACTTAAAAAAAACTGGGGCAGAAAAGTTTTCTGCCCCAAATAAACTTGATTATGCCAAGTTTGCGAGTTCTGCTTCGGTGAAGAAGAAAGCAATTTCGCGGTTGCCGTTTTCTACTGAATCAGAACCGTGCACGGCGTTCTCGCCTTTGCTCTTTGCGTAGAGCTTGCGGATGGTGCCATCAGCTGCTTCGGCAGGATCGGTCGAACCGATCACGCGACGCCACTCAGCGATGCCATTTTCTTTTTCGAGCGCGATTGGCACACAAGCGCCGCTTGCCATAAAATTAACGAGTTCGCCATAGAACGGGCGCTCATTATGTACTTCGTAAAACTTGCCAGCACTACGATCGGTCAAGCGATCCATCTTCAGCGCAAGAATCTTGAAGCCCTCTTTTTGGATATGAGCGATGATATTACCGATATTACCCGATTTCACGCCATCAGGTTTAATGATACAAAGTGTACGTTCGATTGCCATAGTAGTAAATGTTTTAATGATATTCGATTAAGCGATATTCGGGCACAGTAACAACTCTTTGGCACGAAAAAGTTGAATAAATAGCTGTTATTTTATTTAACAATAAGCCCTTGGGTTTCGCTATGCGCACCCACAGTCAACCTACTAAAATAGCTTCCACTGGAGAGAGATTCAGGACTCCAAGGAATATCATACGACCCAGGAGGTAAATTTTTCGAAAGTAATGTATGTATTTCGACCCCAAATATATTGTAAATTTTGAGGGTGACAAATTCAAGCTGTGATAAAGAAAAATGAATATTTGTAGCAGCATCACATGGATTTGGATGTATAGATTGTAATGTTGGTTGATTGGGAAATACATTTGTAGTTTTTTTAACGTCAAGCTGAGAAAGGGGTTGACGCCAAATGCCTGCATCGGCAACACTTGCAAATAGGTATTTCGTATTGAATCCAACAATAGCTATATTTGAAGGCGCAATTCCATCCATATTATGTTCTTTCCATGATTCACCATAATTTGTTGAAAAGTACACCCCCTTTGAAGTAACGGCGAATAGGATACTATCAAAGCAACTTATCTGCTGTATTTGAACAAAAGGAAGTGATAACCCATAGTCGCACCTTGACCAACTCAATCCTCTATTAGAAGAGCGAAAAATTCCACTATCTAATGTAAATAAAAAAAGAAATTCTTTATTACCGGTTAACCCATAACCAAAAGAACTTTTCCTAATCTCAGGTGGCATAGCTATTGTATCCCAATTCTTTGCAAAGTCGGTACTAAAATATAATTTTTTGTCACCGAGACTATACAACACTCCACCAACTGATAATATAGAAAGGCTTGGGAGAGTTTTATTTGAATCAACAAACCACGTATTACCAGAGTCTAACGAAATTAACAGATTTTCTGTAGAATCTCGCAGGGTCAAAAACATTACTGAATCCAAGAAAGAAATATTCCAAATAGATGCGGGAGGTATGCCTTTAAAAAGAGGTGACCATGACTTTCCCATATCGCTTGATCGAAAAATACTATCATAAGTTGCTATAAAGGAATAGCCACCGAAATGGAATAACTGTCGAGCACTTTGAGAGGGTGTATTTTCAGTATAGCTATCCCATTGTTCCCCATTGTCATAAGAATACGATGCAAACCCTTCACCTCCAATCGCAACGAGAGTATCTCCTACTATTATTGCCCCCGCAGTTGCATTTGACATCCCTTTGTTGGAAAGATAGATTGAATCAACTCCCCAATCCATAACATACACTCCGGAATTGGAAGTAAATAGTATCCTATCACCAATTGGGAGTAAACACCGGCTTGTAGAGCTGTACTGTCCTTTTGCTTTGAACCAATAATGTCCAAATGATCTTGAAATGCGTAATTCCCCAATTGGCACTCCGTTACCGCGTAATGCTGTTGACACAAACGAAGAATCGTTTACAGCGCAAAAATCTGAAATTGGGAAAGGAATTGTGTCTATGTTTTCCCAAGTGTTACCATTATCCAATGATTGAAACAGTGGAGACCCATATAGAGTCTGAGTAACAGCGAATGTTTTATTTGAGGTCTCCAAACGTTTAAATATCCTTACAAATTTTGGCGACGAAGAAACAAATTTCCAGGAGTTTCCATCATCGGTTGAGCGGTAAATTCCTGAATCGGTTGATGCAATCACTGTATCTTCAACTGCAAAGAACTTAGGAATGGTATATTGCTGACTGCTCGTAAACTGGACAGCGGTATCAAGACGTTGAAATGTTTTTCCATTATCTGTCGAACGCAAACTGCCTTTGTATGTTGCCATTACTACCGCATGTGGTGTAATAGACAATGAAAAAATAAAAAGAGCAGAGTCTCCATATTTTTGCCAATGTTCACCATAATCAGAAGACCAATAGAGCCAATAGGTTGAGACAGCATATATTATTGAATCATGAACTTCAAGGATTGAAATCTGTTCATTACGGATCTCCGAGCCTGTCTTTTTCCATGTTCGAGCTGTATCGTCCGAGCGATACACACCTTTTTGTGTTGCGGCAAATACCCTCCCATTTAATGTTGTTAGAGCTAACACTCTGCCGCCAACCGGTCCGTTGGTTTGAGTCCATTGTGCAAACAAACGGGTTGAGTATATTAGAAAAACTGCAACTATGCATATCCCGAAGATACTCTTTCGCATTTTCAAGACTCTGAGTTTATTTTTAGAATGTGACTTCACTTTTATAAGAGACACCTACACTCTCAAAAGGTTACAATTTTTTTTTGATAGCTGTCTTTAAAGCTCGATACCCGCCGGTGATTGCTTTGGCGTTGGTGTATCCGAGCTCGTGGAGTAGTTCTGCTGAGCGAGGTCCGCTTTGTCCGCCACCGCAGTAGCAAAAAATTTCGGTAGTTTTGTCGGGTACGAGATCGGCTATCTCTTGCGCAATCTTCGTTTTGTGAATATGGATCGCTGTGGGGACGTGCCCTTCTTCAAATTTTTCGTGATCGCGAACATCAATCACTACCGACTTCGGATTTGCTTTACGATGATCTTCGAAATCTTCAACCGAGAGCGCAGTTGACATAAGCACTGTAGTTGTTAGTTTCTTGCCAAAAATAAATTACGCTTGGGGGTTGGTTGGCAACCCCGCAATATCAGATGATTTATTTTTTCTTTGCGAGCACTTGCGCAACCGTTTCGCCGAGCAGTGCTGGCGTTTCGACGACAGTGATACCGCACTCGCGCATCGTTGCCATTTTCTCGTCGGCGGTTCCTTTGCCACCGCTGATGATCGCACCGGCATGACCCATTCTGCGACCCGGAGGTGCTGTGCGACCTGCGATAAATCCTACGACTGGTTTGGTGACGTGCTTTTGGATGTAACGAGCGGCATCCTCTTCGGCGGAGCCACCGATCTCGCCGATCATAATCACTGCATCAGTTTCGTCATCTTTTTCGAACAATTCGATAGCATCAATGAAGCGTGTGCCGATGATTGGGTCGCCGCCGATACCGATTGCGGTTGATTGACCCATACCGACATCAACAATCTGTTTCACGGCTTCGTAGGTCAGCGTACCGGAGCGCGAAATAATGCCGATCCGACCCGGCTTATGGATAAAGCCTGGCATAATACCGATCTTTGCCTTGCCGGGAGAAATAACACCCGGGCAGTTTGGTCCGATCAACCGAGAAGTGGAGTTGCGCATCACTTCATACACGTCGATCATATCACGAACAGGAATGCCTTCGGTGATACAGACGATCAGCGCAATGCCTGCGGCTTCGGCTTCGAGAATCGCATCTGCGGCAAACGCCGGAGGGACGAAAATACAGGTTGCATTTGCACCCGTTGCCTTGACGGCTATATCAACGCTATCGAAGACCGGAACACCAATATGAGTAGTGCCACCTTTGCCCGGCGTTACTCCGCCAACGACATTGGTGCCATATTCGATCATTTGTTGCCCGTGAAAAGTACCCTCGCCACCGGTAATACCCTGGACGAGAAGACGTGTATTGTTATCGACTAAAACGCTCATTGAATATTAGGAAAATTGATAGAACTGCAAAAATACGAAGGAAACGACGTTCCACTGTGAGTTGTGACTTTTCAGAAGCTTTTAAAAGCCATAAAAATCCCCTTCATTTCGACGGGAGTATGCAAAAGAGGGAGAATTCTATCTGTAAATATATGCTTATCCGCCAGCCGTTAGACTATTTTGCAACAAGTAAATACCGTGCCAGAGTTTTATTTTGAAAAATAATTTGGAGATGACAACAAAATATTGTATTTTAGTAGAGGCTCCTGATGGGGCGCCATATATTATGGACGAATCTCAACCGGCTTTGGTGAAGTGAAGACTTTAAAACTCGTTAAACAATAACTCTGATGAAAACTGTAATTCTATTCGCACTGCTGAGTATTTTTTGCTGGCAAAGCACGGTCTATGCCTTAGCGTTTTCAAGAAATATTCGAACATCAA
>JANYDV010000175.1 GCA_025363505.1 Bacteroidota bacterium | reverse complement strand
TAATGGCACGATCACTAAGACCTGCGGCAACACGACGCAGACAATCCATGAGATACAACCGATGACTCTGCCTGCACAAGGAAATACAGCCCTTGCGCCTGTTAGCACGACACCCCAAGAGACGGTTATTATCACGAAACACCCGGATGGTAGTGTAACCAAGGTATTCACAGGGGTTACCAAGGTAATAAAATAACATCTGCCGCTTCCAGAATTTCTGAAAGTATGTAGTTCAAACACCCCTCAGAGCAATCGGAGGGGTGTTTTTTTTGCGGACGCATAAGTCCCCTCTCAACGTGGATTCCCGCCTTCGCGGGAATGACAAATATTAGTCTCACTCTCATTTCCGCGCTGGTTGCGATTCGCTTGTCATTCGCTTGCAATTCCCTCCTGGTTGCGATTCGCTTGTCATTCCCGAGTAGGCGGGAATCCATCCCCGATCTGTCATTCCCACTAAAGGTTGCAAGCCATCGGAATACAAATCTCGATTCCCGCCTTCGCGGGAATGACAAATATTAGTCTCACTCTCATTTCTGCGCAGTTTGCCATTCGGTTGTCATTCGCTTGCAATTCCCTCTTGGTTGCGATTCGCTTGTCATTCCCGCGTAGGCGGGAATCCATCCCCGATCTGTCATTCCCACGAAGGGTTGCAAGCCATCGGAATGCAAATCTGGATTCCCGCCTTCGTGGGAATGACAAATATTAGTCTCACTTACCATTCCCATCTTCACGGGCAAGACAAAGTTAGCGTATTGTGTAACAATTCTGGAAGATCGGAGTTATTCGGTATGGGAAACTATGCGCTTTTTGCCCTCGTAGCTTAATTTTTCCGTATTTTTGCATATAAATTTTTTAATTATCTTAACTATCGTTATGAAACGTATCCTTTTAGCTCTCTGTATGGTCTTGGCGGTTGCCTCATTGGCTTCGGCGCAGACCGGTGTTCGTATTTTCGGTGCGCAGCAGTTTGTGCTTGACGATAATACTTTTGCCAACCCAAAGATCTACCTGAGTGCCAATAATGGCTCGATGGGTATCGATCAGTCCGGCGTGGTAACCGGTACGTTTCCTAATGCCAGCTCAATGCTTACTGTCCTTGCCGGAACGAAGACCTTTGGTCTGAAGATCGACGGCGGTTCAACTTGGGGTCTTGACATCGTGAATACTAATAACGGTATCCGCTCTGCAGGACGTAACTTCTTTGGCGACGGTGCTGGTGTAGATGATAACGTCTTTAATATCGGTGGTGGTAATCTTATCATCAATACCCTTCCGGCTCCCGCTCTTCCGGGACCGCTATCGAATGTGATGTACGTAAACGTCAGCAATCAGGTACAACAAACACCGGGTGGTGTGAACATCGTAACCGGTTCGGGTACTGTGGGCACTGTGCCACTTTGGACACCGACAGGTTTTCAGCTCGGCAATTCAATCTTAACACAGACAGCAAACACCGGTATCAATGTTGTACCGGGCGTTGCAACAACCAACAATGTCTTGGTGGTTAATGGTGTTGCTGATGCAACTGTTGCAAGTCTCGCAGGCAATGCGGTTTGGGATTCGCGTATCAACGGCGATCAATTAGTAACCGGTGTTCAGAAAATCGGTGGTAGCATTTGGCTCGATGGTACGAGCGCAACGCATCAGATCGTTACAGACGCTCCGGTAAATATCGGATCGAAAAATGGATCAACCGTCACGTTGATTACCAATAGTACTCCGCGTATGTCAATCAATGCTGCCGGCTCGATTGACATTCCACCGACTGCCGCTGCAGGTTCGGGTGTGATTACGCAGAATGGTATACGCTTTATCCATAGTATGGGATTGAGAAATGTTTTTGTAGGAAGTAGTTCCGGAAACTTCTCTGTAATTGGTGCAGACAATGTCGCCGTTGGCAATAGCACACTTACGAATCTTGCCTCCGGTTCGCAAAACACTGCGGTCGGAAGTAATGCACTTCAATTCAACACAATGGGAGTCGTGAACACCGCTTCGGGAGCATTTGCACTTC
>JANYDV010000125.1 GCA_025363505.1 Bacteroidota bacterium | reverse complement strand
TGCTGTTCTGATAGCATTGTATCTCATATTACTTTGGAAAAATCCGGCGACAAACAATCAGGAAATCGTAATCTTCGTGCCAAAGGGTTCGACAATAACTTCGCTTTCCGATTCATTGGCGAAGTATAATCTTATTCGATCAAAAGTGACATTCAAACTGGCGGCGCGACTTACCGGCGGCAGTTCGAATTTACAACCCGGCAGTTATCGTATTCATTATGGACTCTCGAATAGCGAAATCATCTCCAGGTTGCTCGGCACAGAATTTGCCATCCTCTTCGAAGCGACCTTTCCCGAAGGAAGTACTATCCGCAAGATCGCATCAATCGCAAAAGAAAAACTGGGGCTTGACTCAGCACTGGTATTCAAAGTTGCGCACGACACCGCATTCCTCTCCACGCTCGGTATTCCTCGGCAAGCAAAAAGTGCAGAAGGATTTCTCTTCCCGGATACATATCGTTTTTATTTAATGATGACGCCGCAAGAACTTCTCAAACGAATGACTGCCCGTTTCAAAGAAATACTCCCTGACTCTCTGCTTGCCACTGCATCAAGTATCGGGATGACGAAATATCAACTGATCACGTTTGCTTCGATCATCGAAGCCGAAGCGCGTCGTGCCGATGAACGCGAAATAATCTCCGGTGTCTATTACAATCGTCTGAAGATCGGAATGAAACTCGAAGCTGACCCAACCATTCAATACGGTTTAGGGCTTACGCGACAGATCACTCATGAAGACTTGCTCAAACACAACCTCTACAATACCTATCAGATTGTGGGGTTGCCCCCCGGACCGATAAACAACCCGGGTAAAGCTGCTGTCCTTGCCGCCTTGCACCCGGCGCATCATGATAAACTATTTTTCGTTGCAAAAAGTGATGGCTCCGGCGGACACTACTTCTCGCATAACTACGGCGAGCAACAACAAATGATCAAGAAGTCAAATAAAAACGAAAGTCAGTAAATTCTGATCAAACTTCTCTGTCGAATTAAAGAGAGTACTCATCCAGCATAGGATGCAATAATCGGACACTTCACTTTGTAGAAACCGTAAGAGCACTTTCTGCGTATTACCAATACCAAAGTCTGTTTTGGGGCGTATTTGCTGGCAGAGGGCTCGCAAACGCCATTTTCCAGATATTGTAAAACTATCCCCAATGTTATTTCGTTATAGTGTGACTAGCTATCTTAAGGAGTATTTTCAATGGATTTTTCAACGCTATTTCATACGTGGTGGGGCTTATCACTCTTTGTAGTGATCGCCGGACACATCACTATTATGTGCACATCACTGTATTTGCACCGCTCACTGACCCACAATTCTATAACGTTTAATCCTATCGTCGCTTTTCCGATGCGCGTGTGGCTGTGGATTGTTACGGGGATGTCAGCCCAGCAATGGGTTGCTGTTCATCGTAAACATCATGCCCATTGCGAGACCGAGAATGATCCTCATTCACCGGTGGTTCATGGTTGGGCTCAAATTTTGTTCTTGGGTGTGAAGTATTATCGTCGCGCTTATCAAGACAAAGAAACCATTGCTTTGTATGGTAAAGGTGTGCCACGTGATTTTATGGAAACCTACTTTTTTGAACCGATGAAATATGGCGGACCGGGACTCTTGTTAGTACTCTGTGTCTATTTCTTAGGTTGGGTTTCCGGACCGTTGGTCTGGACAGGTCTTGTGCTCTGGGTTCCGTTTTGGGCGGCAGGTGTTGTCAATGGACTTGGTCATACGATCGGCTATCGTAATTTCGTAGTCGATGACGAAAGTCGTAATTTGGGTCCGATTGGTTTGTTACTTTCGGGTGAAGAACTTCATAACAACCATCACAAACATCCGTCAAGCGCAAAATTTTCCGTTAAATGGTATGAGTTTGATATGGGCTGGACATATATTACCATTTTTAAATTTTTCCACCTCGCAACGCTGAGAACAATACCAAATACAAACTAAGGTATCGGGTTCTGAGCCGACGGAAAAATAATCGTGAGCCAAAACGGACAAAGTAGTGTTATCTCTATTCTGAGAAACAACTATGAATTTCCCGACACAGCTTACGATCTTACGGATTATACTCGCACCGCTCTTCTACGTGCTTTTTGCCGTCGTCGAGCCGTCGATGTACCTATGGTCAAGCATTATTTTCCTGATAGCTTCTCTTACAGACTGGTATGACGGGTATTTCGCACGCAAGTATGGCTATGTCAGTAATCTTGGTGCATTCCTTGATCCTCTTGCCGATAAAATTCTGACCTCTGCGGCATTAGTCGCTTTTGCTGCAAAAGATATTATCCCGTTGTGGTGTGTTGCAATCATTATCTTTCGTGATGCTTATCTGACGGGATACCGGATGGTTGCCGATGCTTTAAATTTGCCGATCAGGACCAGTACATTTGCAAAGTATAAAACTTTTCTTCAGATGACCTTTATCTGTTATATCCTGGCTGCATATCTATTGGTCGAAGGTGATATGGGTTCGAGTGCTGTAACGATCGGGAAAAATTTACTGAACGCTGATTTGCTCTGGTGGTTAACTGTTGGGATTACGTTATTAACAATAACAACGGCGCTCCAATATACTTATGATAATACAACCGTCTTGAAGCAAGTGGCTGTTCGAACAGGGATTATTAAATCGCCCCAAAAATCTTCATAATCTAATGTCAGAAAATCCGTTCATCAAAGCACGCTCGCGTCTTTGGGCGCCGGTCAATAAAAAACTCAAGAGCGTCCCGATGTGGGCATTGGCAATCGGCTCGTTCGGCTTTGCCGGTTTATCACCTGTTTCAAGCGGTACGGTCGGCAGTGCTGTTGCGGCAATCATCTATTTTTATGTTATCCCCCTTCAGCATCTCGGTGTGTTAGCCGCAGCTTGTATTGTGGTCTTGATCATCGGTACTATCGCAACTGATGTCATCGAATTAAAAATGGGTGAGCATGACCCATCGGTCGTCGTCATCGATGAAGTTCTTGGGCAATGGATCGCATTGTTTACGTGGACGTATACGGGGCAGTTTACCTACGTGATCATCGCGTTCTTTGCATTTCGATTTTTTGATATTATTAAGCTCTACCCTGCTTCTATATTTGAAAAAAGACAAGGCGGCTCTTCGGTGATGCTTGATGACGCTGTTGCCGGAGTTTATGCAAACCTCACCGCACATCTTTTGATGTATGTGATCTCACTTTCCCGTTAAGAACTATGCTTCATGCCGAGATTGTCTCGATAGGAGACGAGTTGTTGATCGGTCAGATTATCAACACCAACGCCAGTTATATATCCAATTCGCTCAATGCGATCGGTGTTGACGTTTCTCGTGTCACCACCATTGGCGATCATGAGAAGCGTCTCAGTGCGGCGATCGCCTTGGCTTGGAAAGAAAATGATATTGTCATTGCTACCGGCGGGCTTGGTCCTACTCACGATGACATATCAAAAGTTATTGTTGCAAAATTCTTCAAGAAGAAATTAGTATTACATCCGCCTACACTTCGAAGAGTAGAGGCACGATTCAAGACATTCGGCATCGGGAAAATGCCGAAAGCAAATATTTCGCAGGCAATGATACCGGAAGGTTTTACAGTCTTGAATAATGATAGAGGTACAGCCCCCGGACTGCTATATTACCAAGGTGCCAAAACGTTTGTAATACTACCCGGCGTACCGCATGAGATGAAATGGTTGATGGAGCAGCATGTGATTCAGCTCCTTAAAAAAAATTATGCGAAAAAGCTTGGTGATGTGATCTTACATAAAACAATACTCACAATAGGCATTGGCGAATCCTTGCTTGCCGAAAAAGTGGGTGATGTCAGTACTTTCCTGGCAAAAGGAGCTACACTTGCCTATCTACCAAAGCTCAGTGGAGTACGGATGCGAATTTCTGTTCGCTCAAATGATGAAAAAAACGGGAAAGATACACTTCGTCGAATTGAGAAATTTATTCGCAAACAAATCTCACCATTTATCTTTGGTTGCAACGACGATACGCTCGAAGAAGCGGTGGTTGGTCTTTTACAAAAGCAAAAAACAACCGTCTCCACAGCTGAGAGTTGCACCGGCGGAATGCTTTCAATGAAATTAACCAACGTTTCCGGTTCTTCAGCAGTATTTCCGGGTGGCATCATTAGCTATGCAAATGCTATAAAAATCAAACAACTCGGTGTGCCGCAAGCAATTATTAATAAATATGGGGCGGTGAGTGAACAATGCGCCGCCGCAATGGCTGAGTGTGTCAGAAAAAAATTTGGCACGACGTATGCGCTTTCGATCACAGGAATTGCAGGACCTGATGGCGCAACACCCGAAAAACCGGTGGGTACTATTTGGATAGCACTTGCCCAGGAGCACACGAAAACACTTACAAAGCTTTATCATCTTGGTAGCGAGCGGTCGATCAATCGTGAGCGGAGTTCTGATCTTGCTTTAGAGTTATTACGTCGTCGGTTACTAAATCTTTCGTAACTTTATTCTACATCTTTGTCGTTGTACAATAACTTTTCTTGTTTGTGAAAACACATACCCTTATCTCAAATGGTAAAACAATACGACCTAAAAGATTTTTTTCGAACACCCGAACAATCCGGCTATCAAATTTCTCCTGACGGAAATTGGATATCATTCCTGGCGCCCTTCGAACGTCGAAAAAATATATTTATTCAATCCCGCAATGGTGGAGAAGCAAAGCGTATCACCTCAGAAACTGCTCGTGATATGGCAGGGTATTTCTGGAAAGGTAATGACCAAATTATCTATGCGAAAGACTTTGGCGGTGACGAAAACTTTCATCTCTTTAGTGCTGCTGTTGATGGAACCGACGTTCGTGATCTGACACCATTTGACAAAGTAACCGTCAATATTATTGACGAACTCGAAGAACAAGAAAATCTTATGCTGATCTCGATGAACAATCGCGATAAAGAAGTCTTTGATGTCTTCAGGCTTAATATCATCAGCGGCGAATTACATCTGGTAGCCAAAAACCCGGGTAACATTACTTCCTGGGTCACTGATCATAATGGAATTCTCAGAATCGCTGTCGCAACCGATGGTGTGAATTCGACTTTTCTCTACCGAGAGGATGAGACTAAAGAATTTCGCCCGATCCGGACCACGAATTTTCGTGAGAAGCTTCTGCCAATGTTTTTTATGTTTGATAATACCAATGTGTTTTGTGCTAGCAATATCGGTCGAGACAAATTGGCAATTACCTTGATTGACCCTGCAACGTGTATCGAGAAAAAAATAATATTTGAACATCCCGAAGTTGATGTTCATAATCTCCACTTCTCAAAAAAACGAAAGGTTATTACTCATACGACGTATACGACCTATAAAAATGAACGCCACTTTTTCGATCACGATACCGAGAAACTCTATCATCGTTTGTATGAATTATTGCCGAATTATGAAGTAAGCCTGAGTGCTCATAATAAAGAAGAAGATGTTTTTATTGTCCGTACATACAGCGATCGCTCGCTCGGAGCATGTTATGTCTATGAAAAGGAAACAGATACATTAACCAAACTTGCCGATATTAGTCCCTGGCTCGATGAGAATGATCTTTGCGAGATGAAGCCTATCCGATTTACTTCTCGTGATGGCTTAACTATTAATGGCTACCTCACACTTCCGAAAGGGAAAGATCCAAAAAATCTGCCGGTTATAATCAATCCACACGGCGGACCGTGGCACCGCGATGCTTGGGGCTATAACCCGGAAGTACAGTTTCTTGCCAATCGTGGTTACGCGATCTTTCAACTAAATTTTCGTGGCTCCACCGGCTATGGCAGAGCCTTTTGGGAAGCATCATTCAAACAATGGGGCTTGTCCATGCAAGATGATGTCAGTGATGGCGTACAATGGCTCATTGACCAAGGGACCGCTGATGCAAAACGGATTGCTATTTATGGAGGTAGCTACGGCGGTTATTGCACACTTGCGGGAATGACCTATACACCGGAATTGTATGCTTGCGGTATTGATTACGTTGGCGTTTCTAATCTCTTCACCTTTATGCAGACAATCCCCCCCTACTGGAAGCCATTTCTCGAAAGTATGTATGAAATGGTGGGCAACCCTGAAGTTGACAAGGATCTGATGAGAGCGGCATCACCGGTATTTCATGTCGATAGGATCGTATCGCCATTAATGGTTATTCAAGGAGCACAAGACCCACGAGTGAATATCAATGAATCGAACCAAATCGTCGAGGCATTGCAAAAAAGGGGCATCGACGTGCCATATATTGTCAAAGAGAATGAAGGTCACGGCTTTCATAATGAAGAAAACAGGTTTGAAGTCTATGCTGATATGGAGCAATTTTTAGCGAAACATTTGCAGTAATTATTATTTTTGTATTGCTGTTTATAACCCGACTTTAAAAACCACCAAGAGGTATAACGATGACACAAGATTTTCTAACCCGTCTCGACGCTGTGATTGCTGAGTATGCTGTGCTGAGCCATCCATTCTATCAAGCCTGGAATGCCGGAACGCTTACCAATGCGCAGTTACAAGAGTATGCGAAACAGTATTACCAGTTTGAGCGCAATTTTGCTCGCTACGTTTCTGCAGTGCATACCGGGTCCGACGACCCAATCGTTCGCAAGCAATTACTTGAAAATATGCTCGAAGAAGAGTGGGGCGAAGAGAACCATCCGGAGTTGTGGCTCCGTTTTTCTGAGGCTCTTGGTTGTGACCGCGCTGAGGTTCGTGCGGCGGTTTCATACCCGGAAACTGCAACACTTGATAGCACAATGATGAATCTTACTCGCAATGGCTCGACACTCGAAGGTGTTGCGGCTCTCTATGCGTATGAGTCACAAATTCCTGAAGTCTCAAAGACAAAGATTGAAGGTTTGACCAAACATTATGGCGTCGAGACCGACTATGGCTTATCGTTCTTCAAAGTACACGAAGAAGCTGATCTCGTCCATCGTCAAGCTGAGCGTGATATGCTCGCTACCCTTCTTCATTCAACCGAAGATGAGAACCGTGCCATCGAAGCGGCTCGTACAAGTGCTAAAGCGTATTATCAAATGCTCACCGGTGTTGTTCGAGAGAACCAGATCGAATGCCCTGTGATGTAATGAGCATTTAGTTTAGCTATATCTAAAAAGCCCTTGCCGTTGCGAGGGCTTTTTTATCTCTAATACTAAAATATTTGAGAGCTTTATGCCGACAATTTACCAATCAATATGGGAATTGCAGTTCCCAAGGGTGTGAATCTCATTATGTACGATATTTGTTTAGATACATCAAAAAAAGCATATATTTGTAGAGGCAAACACCATGCCGCTTTTTTAGCTTTAAAAAACCACCAAAATAACATCGAAAAGGACATTTTATGCGTAAACCAATATTCTTAGCTTTTGCAGTGCTCGCTTTTCTAGCGACCGGTTGCACAATTGATAAAGACTTCAATTTCTCGCTCAATCAGGATTTCGTCATTTCCAATTATCCTACCACGACCTACTCTCGATCAGATACGATTGATGCAAGCAAATCAAGCTCTGACTATAACAAGTATAAAGCTGATATTAAAGATATTGAAATTGAGTCTGCAACTTACACCATCACTTCGTTTGCCGGACCGACAACCCAAAATATCGTTTCAGGCGTGCTCACGGTTACGACTCTTGATGGCACTTCTTCGAAGGTAATAGCTTCGATCAGCAATGTTAATCTTTCGTCGATCGGCGCAACACCGCAGCCGTTGACATTAACTGAAGACGGGAAACTACTTATGAAGAATCAGCTTTCAGGTGCTTCAAGTTCAGCGATACTAAATTTTACGGCAACGACAAATGAAGCTCCGATTAGTTTTACGGTACGATTCCATTTCATAGCAAAAGCAACATATTCCAAAACATTGTTGTAAGATTTTCTGCAAAGAAAACCTCAGAAAGCCTTCACGAAAGTGAGGGCTTTTTTGTACTTGTAACCTTCCTTTTTTTCTCACTGTTGTTGTTGGTCTATGTATGAGAATCTCTTATCCCCGTTATCAATAAAATCAATGACATTGCCGAACAGGCTTGTCGTTCCGGCAATGGTGACTCGCCTTTCTGGCGAAGACGGCTTTGTCAATGAAGCTATCACTGATCGCTATGTGCGTTTTGCCAAAGGTGAAGTTGGGCTGATTGTCGTTGAGGCAATGGCAGTCCATGAAGCAAAATCGGGTCCGTTATTGCGGATATGTAACGATGATTATAAACCGGGTCTGACCGAACTTGCCAAGCGAGTACATAACGAGGGACCGTCGAAAGTTGCCCCGCAAATAATTCACTTCCTGAAGATTGCTCGTTCGGGTTGGCGGCAGAAGATCGAAGACCTCAGCCGCGAAGACATTAAACAGATAATCGAACACTATGGGCAAGCTGCGCTTCGTGCCCGTGAGTGTGGTTATGATGCTGTTGAGCTTCACATGGCTCATGCTTATACGCTTAGTTCTTTTCTCTCGCGCAAGAACAAACGTCCCGATGAGTTTGGCGGCAAATCGCTTGAAAATCGTTTACGCGTACCCTTACAAGTGTTGCATCAAGTACGGCGCATGGTGGGCGAAGACTTTCCGATTGGTGTCAGATTCTTAGGTGAGGAATGTATCAAAGGCGGATACACCACCGAAGAGTCATCACAAATTGCGCTTCGTATGGCAAGCGAAGGTGCGGACTATATTTCGCTTTCAGCCGGTGGGAAATTTGAAGATGCTATTCATAAAGATGGCGAAGTACTCTATCCCTACACCGGTTATTCAGGAGATCGTTGTATGCCTCCTGCTGAATATCCTGATGGATACAATTTGCATATGCCGGAGGCGTCAAGAAAAAAACTTCGGCTACATGGACTGCAGACTCCTGTCATTGCAACAGGCAAAGTATCAACGCCCGAACTTGCCGAAGAAATTTTATCTCAGGATCGTGCCGATATGATCGGTATGGCTCGCGGCTTGCTTGCCGACCCTGACATCATCAAAAAAATTCGCGAAGGCAAGAAAGATGCTATTGTAAAATGTATCTATTGGAATGTGTGCAAAGCTCTTGATGAGACATTCCATGAAGTCGTGTGCGGTTTATGGCCCAAGGGCTACAAACACGCCCCTGAAAGCAATGACACTATTGCACCGATGTGGAAATCGGATGTACCACTTAAAGCATTATCTCGCACGAATCAAATCAGGCTCAATTGGGAACAAGCAACAGACAACGAAGCTGTTGCAGGTTATGAGATTTGGCGCTCGGAGGATGGTGGTAATCATTATGACCACCTCTACTCAGTTACCGTCTCGATGTATAGTGATAACCTCGCCCAAAGTGGACGTAAATATTACTACTATATCCGCGCCTATGATCTTGCAGGCAATAAAAGTGTGCATTCAAATATTGTCGAAGTTGAAGTGCCATTAAAGTTTGAGTTGCTTTCGGAAACCCTTAGCCACTAAGCGGGTTTTACTATAAGAGAGGTGAACTCGTCGTAATTTCGTTACTTCGGGATATAACTATGTTGTGATGCGCTGGAGTTTGATTCGAGTTGTCTATTGTGTCTTTTTACTTGCCACGAGTTTCGTGACAAGTAATGCTACGTGGAAGGCGATCGACAACAGACGTATTTCAGCATTCGATATGGCGACTACCAAGAAAGGTTTAGTCGCGATAAACGATGGTACATTGCTTGTTGCAAAATACAATAATGGCTCCATTGATGGTCTCTACACCCCAAATGGCATCGTAACTTCTATCATTATTCGTGATACCAACATCGCCTATTTTTCTGTGCTGGGTGATGGTATATACGAAGCTTCGGCACGTTGGACAGTCTTCACAAAGATTCGAGACGCAAATCGGTGTGACATACTCTTGGTCTATGGCACGACACTTGTTGCGATGATCGAGCAAAAAATCTACTACAGCCATGATGGTATTACATTTAATCCGTCTGTAGGTATCGATGCAAGTGATTCAATCTCAGCTGTTGAAGCGTATAGCTCTTCTACCCTCATTGCCACTGCCGACTCGGTGATTTATCGCTCGCTCGACGGCGGCATTACTTGGACAAAGGCACTAACCAAAATTTCTTCGATTTGGTCGCTTTACAGCGATCACGCAAATAAGATTATGTATGCCGGCGGCAGCCAATTATTGCAATCTATTGATAGTGGCGCAACTTGGAAACCACTGTCAAGTATATTTTTTGATCTGACCGGTCCTGTTGTCGGCACACGAGATTGCTCTGGTGTCTTTTATCTTGGCGCCTATAGTCATCCGGTTCGAGGCGAATTATTGCGATCCGTAAATTTCGGAAAATTTTTTCAAGATGTCGGACCGGCATATTTATCACTTATCCATCTGAGAAAGGGAGTTGTTCTTGATAGGGGCTCAACCGTCTTTTGGCTTGACAGCGGTGGTGTATTCAGTGTGTCTCATGATGGAGTTGATAGTGTTATTTCAGACAATGTTCGTGATCGGGTAGCGATTGGTATTGATACAATTCTTCATAACTCACTTTGTACGAATGCCGTAATTTCCAGTGCAACCCTCAGGATTCGCTACGACCAGTGCACCGGTATTTGGCTGGATTCACTCAAACAGGTGGAAATAAATTCTGCATTCAAATTAAATTTTACTCCTCAATTTGTTTCCGATTCTGAGATAAAAATTAGTTATTCATTCCGAGCTACACACGAGGGCGAGGACAGCATTCGCTATCGACTTCGTTTTCACTCACCCATCACAGGTAATTTGGAAAGTCTCATCTTCACGCTTCGAGGAATCGGGGACGGAAGTAGTGCGATAGTTTCACTTTCACAAACTCTCCTCGACTACGGAAAGACAGGAATCGACTCACTTAAAAAAAGAAGTATCACACTAAGCAACACCGGTTGTGATACGTTGCTCATATTAGATATCAGCTCTTCAAACTCCGCGTTATTTCAGAACAGCTCAAAAGCAGTTCCGATCAAACTGTTGCCGGGCGAAAATACACTTGTGACCATTTTGTTTACTCCACATGTCGAAGGTGATTATCTGGAGTCGATAACAGTAGTAACAAGTGTCGGAACACGATTCATAACAGTTCGTGGAAGCGCCAGTAAGAATGGCAGTGGAGATACACTCGATGCTGTCAGAGCACACACTTCGCCGACGTATCAACTTTTCCCAAATCCGGCGAACAATACTTTATCGATTAGTAATCTATCCGCTATCCCTTCAAGGGTTATTTCCTGTTACGATATACTTGGTAGATTGTACAATCCACAAATTGTTTTTTCAGACGATACAAATATCACTATAGATATTACACCCCTACCTCCCGGTAGATATGTGCTTTGTATTGATGCTCAACACATTCGGAGTACGTTTATTAGATATTGAAAACATTACGAATCATATCATTAATCGTAGGTGCTGTGCTGGTGAGTATGAATGTTCATGCGCAGAATTGGACCAAAGTTTTTACTGCGCCGACCTTATGTAGCTCCGCTTTTTTTTTCAAATCCGAACGAAGGTTGTATCGGTACCGGAAATTACCCCGGTGGTTTCCCTGCACAAATATATTATACTCGCAACGGGGGAGCTACTTG
>JANYDV010000115.1 GCA_025363505.1 Bacteroidota bacterium | reverse complement strand
CTACGATTCAGATTCCGCCCTACATTTTAAAGTAAGTATACGATGATCGTAAGTTTTGTCTCGTAATAACAAGGTTTATAGCAAATGCTGAATCTGTTTCTCGAAGGCTTCGGTATTTATGAAGGCGGGAAGCTTGAGTATGCTCCGAAGGAGTTTCGGTTTTCGTCGCTGAGTATTTGTTCGCGCGACTCCGCGAGCGGTTATATCACCAACGTTGGTTGTGACGCGTTGGGTGTTGATCCGCTCAAGTTCATCGGCGATAATGATTTTACAAGCAACGCGACAAATACATCAAAGCAGCTTGCGAGTGGCGATACGATCAAATATAAAGTCTATCTCAATCCTGCACGCAAAGGCATTCGACAAGGACAAATTATTCTCACATCGCATATCGCATCAACCACGAGCGTTGATACCATCGCGATTACGGTCACGGTCACCGATGGGACAAGAATACTCAACGCATCAACAACCACACTCAATTTCGGCAAGACGACTCTTTGCGACGAACGCGATTCGCTCTTCACACTAAAAAATCTGGGTTGCGATACGTTAATTATTTCAGCAGTCGATCTACAAGGTTCGGGTTTTAGCAGTGATGCAGAAACACCGATCATTCTCTTGCCGGGTGAATCGAAAAATATTACGATCAAAACAACAATAGATACCGCTGGCGGGAAGACCAATAATAGTGCGATCATTTCATTCAAGACCGATGCGGATACTTCGATCAGTCCGATCACTCTTCAGCGCACGTTCAGTTACCCGAAAAGCTTTTCGGTCGGCTTAACGACCGACTCACTGCGAGCCACATCCGGAAGCGTCGTCGTTGTCTCGATCACCAGTGGCGATGGTCTCGGACAAGCAAACTCAGGTGTGAATACGCTTGATGTTGATCTCACACTCAACGATGACTTGCTGGGCTACTTAAAAGCGGTCAGCCCAAACAAGATCAGCAGAAACGGTGGTCATCTCACGATCACCGGCAACCCCGAGTTGCAAACACTACCGAGCGGCTCGCTTGCTGATCTTTATTATGAAGTCTTCTTGACAAAAGACTCTGCAACCGATATTGTGATGAGTAATCTGAAACTCAATGGCGGCAACCAAACCAATTGCGAACCGAAGATCACGAACACGAACTCGGCATTCACGTATCGCTTCGAGTGCGGCGATCATATTCTGCAACGCTACCTCAAGGGGGAGGCGCCACTAAAAATTATCTCCGTCCGCCCCAATCCGGCACAAAAGGAGATCACGGTAGATTACAGCACAAAGACAAATGAAAATGTGACGATCGAGATCATCGATGTGCTGGGCAATTTAATCAGCAAACAAATCGCAACAACCACATCGAGCCGGATCACCCTTCCGATCTCGTCACTTATCAGCGGCTCCTATATTATCCGCCTCTCCCAACAAGACCATACCGTCTCAGCAAGGTTTGTGAAGGAGCAGTAATCATTGGTCAATCACTCTTCGCGCCGACGAATTTATCGTCATTGTCTCGGAAGAGAACGTTGAAGGTTGTGAGGCTGCCGTAGGATTTGGTGATATATGCGTGTAGCTCGATCTTCTCAGCTTCTTCGAGTTTGCTGTTACTATTGATCTTTTGCTCGAGTACACGAAGATTATTTCGTACTGAAATGATCTTCTTAAAGAACACTTCTAAATCTACCTCCTTTTCTTGAGCATTGGTATCTCGCGGCTTGAGAATAAGAGTACCTTGATGAAATTTAGGGGCGATCTCGACAGCCTCACCGCGATCTAACTTTTGATCGAGTGCTGTCGAAAACGCTTGAAATGCAATGCGGTATGCCTGTTCAAATTCCATATATTGCCTTTGATGTAATATTCCACCAACGATTGCTTTGGTCGTGAAATTCCTATCTTTAGGTTCTGCCGCAAATTGCAAGAGCCGCAAGAATCGGAACCAGAAAAACGAGCGCTTGTACGATTCTTTCTTTCATAATAATCACCTCTATATAGAAGTCACTTATCCTCAAGGAAGGTTACATATTACTATAGGGCAATACCTTATGACCAATGGTTTATGATTTGTGGGGAAAAATGTTGATAAATGTTGCAAACGAACAATTTATTTCGTATATTGCATATAATACAAGAGGTTTTATGATTATTTTGTCATTCACTGTAATTAAAAAGTGGGGCAAGAAACTCGAAACCCTGTTGGTAAGTTGTACAAAACGACCGATCTTATCAGTCGGTCTCATCTGTTTATTATTTGTTGAGCGTTATAAACAACCATTCATTCATTGGCAACCCTTTCTTGAGTGTATCCGAGCGATGCCCCCAAGAAAGTGCGGCACAATTATTGTGTGAATGCTAAGGTATAGCCTCAGCAATCATCATTCGTTGGAGAAACAATTAATGCACCAAAATACAAGCTTTCGCACTCGTTATAATCACAGGTTATTGCTGTTATTGTTCGTTGGCATGATCTTTTTTCTGGAGAGTTGTGGTCCCAGTAAGAGCACCACCGTCCTGAAAACACCCACTGATACCACAGCCATTGAGCCAAGCAATGCCGACCCCTTTAGTGTTTTAGATGACCGTGGCAGAGTAGACTCAGCGCTGGTAGAAAATCATCTCGAAACCGCCCGCCAAGAATGGCTACGAGCTCTTGCCGCTGAGCAGAGAAAAGATAAGAATGAAACAGTAAAACGATTCGAGTCTTCGATCGATATTCTCAATAGGTTAATCTACTACCCGGGAGTCAGTGTCAATAGAGACTTCCAAGAATTGGCAAAGTCAATCTTTGAAGATTACGAAAAATATGTCAATAAGATAGATATTCTTCCGCCAAGTTCTTCGATCTATGCCTTCCGTCAAAAATTCAATGAAGAAATGGCGAAAATGGATATTCGGAACATTCCGCTTCCGAAGCCATCCGATCTTACAAAAACGCAAGTACCGCTGGTTGTCAATCCTGCTGTCGAACAGTCGATAGCCTATTTTATGTCCGGCAACGGTCGTACATTTATGACGAAGTGGTTAGGTCGCTCGGGTAAATTTTTCCCGATGATGAAAAAAATATTCAAAGAAGTCGGTACCCCCGAAGAATTGATCTACCTTTCGATGATCGAGAGCGGACTCAACCCCACGGTAACTTCACGCGCACAAGCAGTAGGTCTGTGGCAATTCATCGAAGGCACGGGAGCAATGTATGGCTTGAAGAGTAATTGGTGGTATGATAACAAGCGCGACCCTGTAAAAGAAACCTATGCCGCGGCTCGTCATCTTAAAGATTTGTATCGTTCGATGGGTGATTGGTATCTTGCGCTCTGTTGCTACAATTGCAGTATGACCAGGATTCGTCGCTGTATGGCAGAAACTCAGGATACAACCTTTTGGGGCATCAGAGATTGTTTGCCGAAAGAAACACAGAATTACATCCCCCTCTATATTGCTGCAACACTCATCGCGATGGACCCCGCACATTATGGCTTTACCAATATTACAATGGAAAAGCCGATGGTCTTTGACACCGTCCGTGTCAGAGAAGCTGTTGATCTCAATGCACTCGGCAAAGCCGCAGGAGTAAGTGGTTTGGAATTGAAAGATCTCAACACCGAGCTATTGCAATTTACAACACCTCCACCCGAACTTGCACCGAATGGCTATGTTCTTCGTGTGCCCGTCGGCAGTGCACAAAACTTTTACCAACGTTATGCACAACTAACTCCGGAAGAAAAACGCCCGTGGATGTTACATACCGTTGAACGTGGTGAATCGCTTCGTTCGATAGCTCGTACTTACGGACTAACAACCGAACAGCTTGCATCGTATAATAATATTGATGCTGACAACAAAGTAAAACGTGGCACCAGAATTCGCGTGCCGATGTCAGTAATGTCACCGTCGGCTGTAGCCTCGACCGATCCCGCGACAACGATCACCGCGCCTGTAAAGACAACAACTGCCCCATCAACAGCA
>JANYDV010000110.1 GCA_025363505.1 Bacteroidota bacterium | reverse complement strand
TTAGAAAAGACTGTTTTAGAAACAAACCCTTATCAACATCCAACTTCTGCAATTTGCCTGTTTCCTGATTGGTCACCTGATGAGAAAAGTATTGTTTATGGCAGTAGCTCTATTGCAAAGGGTGGTTTTCTCAGTACGTCTTATAGTCCAACGATTTTGAAGTCGTTGCATTAGGGGCGTTCCAATGCTGTAAAAGATATAATTTTGAAAACCCTCTCTTTTTGGCGACGAAACAATATTTACTTCTTTACGAAAGATTCAGGGTGCATTCAGACACTGAAGTGCGCTTTTTTATTCTCAAGAGAGGGAGCACTCTCCGCAGTTTTGTGGTTACCATACATCATTTTATCCAAATTAAACAGGAATGGAATTTAAACGCGTTCATTATCTCTTCGCCGGTTTAAGTTTTTTCGCGGCATTGTTTACTTATATGTACACAATGCAGCCTTCAACCCCATTCTGGGATTGCGGAGAATTCGCCTCGGCAGCGTTCGCCTTGCAGGTACCTCATCCCCCAGGTTCTCCTCTTTGGACGATCATTGGTCGTTTTGCAATGATGCTCCCCACCTATACTGATCTTGTTGCGAGATATAATTTTTTCTCGGTCTTGAGTTCGGCGGTGACGATAATGATCTTGTATCTCACGGTTGTCCGTTTGATCAAACTCTGGCGCGGCGAGCCAAAGACAATGGCTGATGCCCTCACGACTTTTGGCGGTGGTCTTATTGCGGCACTGTGTTATACTTATACCGATAGTTTCTGGTTCAATGCTCTTGAGTCTGAAGTGTATGCTTTCGGTTCGCTCTTCGTGGCGCTTATTCCTTGGATTATGTTGGTATGGTATGACCACGCCGAAGAGGAGCACAGCGAAAAATATTTATTGTTGACCGCCTATGTCATTGGGCTTTCGATGGGTGTGCATCAATTAGCATTGCTCACGATCTTCCCATGCTTTATGTTGATTTATTACAGACGCCGCAATACCGTGACAATACCTTCATGGTTGGGTATGGTCGCCGCGAGTATTCTTGCGTTCTTTTTATCGTACAAACTGGTTCTGTCCTATGTTGTTGAATGGCTTGGTAAAGGTGGCGGTGCTGCGGGTGCAACGGTGCTACTATTTCTTGGCGCATTTTATGGATTATATTGGAGCCACAAGAATAAAAAAGCGACCCTCAATCTTAGCTTGTGGGCTTCGGTATTGATATTCCTGGGCTACTCTACGTATTATATGATCATCGTTCGTGCTGCACAGGAGCCGCCGATGAATCAACATCATGCCGACAATTTCAAAACGCTCACCGAGTTTATTAATCGCGAGCAATATGGTTATCGCCCTCCGTTTCCTCGTCAGGTAGGAGATGAGAGTGGGCAAGAAGGTCCGACGTTCAAAAATTATACCGGCAATTGGGATTTCTTCTGGCGTTACCAGACCGATCACATGTATAATCGTTATTTAGCATGGAATTTTATCGGACGTAGCAGTCAAGATCAAGACTCCGGCACTGATTGGTCAAAAACGTGGGGCATTCCATTCGTACTCGGACTATTCGGTTTATTCTGGCATTTCCGTCGTGACCCAAAACGAGCCCTGACCATCCTTGCGGCATTTATTTTCTTTGGATGGCTCACTGCTTGGTATCAGAATCAGCAGGACCCCCAGCCTCGTGAGCGAGATTATTTCTACGTTGGTGCATTCTATTTCTATGCAATGTGGGTAGGAATCGGAGCAACCGGAATATTAGAGTGGTTGCGTGCACGCAAATTGAAGGATCCGAATGCGGATCCTGAAAAGAAAGAGCCGTTGCCAATTCCGATGGGCGATGGTAACATTGCATTGCTTGGTGGTGCTCTGGCGGCGCTTGTAATCTTGGTGCCGCTGAACCAAGCTGCCGGGCTTGCAGGAATGGTGACTGGCAAATCTTTTGCTGAAAGTTCGAAGTGGCATGAATATTCTCGTGCTCACAATAACATACCATTCGAGTATGCTTATAATGCTTTGCAAAGTTGCGAACCAAATGCGATCTTATTCACTGCCGGTGACAATGACACATTCCCATTGTGGTGTGCTCAGGATGTATATGGTATTCGTCGTGACGTTCGTATCGTCAATCTTTCACTTGCTAATATGAGTTGGTATATCCAACAGCTCAAAAAAGACGTGTGGGAAGGTGCCGGAAAGAAAGTTGATCTTCCGGGATTTAGCGACCAATTATTAAAAGGCGAGGACGAGTCCGAAACCGGTGTCCGCGGCTACGTTGATCAACCAAAGAATGTCAATGTTGCGGTTTCAGCCGAAACAATGAAGAAATTCAGTGGTGATCCTAACGCTGTTGCAGGCTCGATGGTCTGGAAATATCGCGGCGAATTCCAACGCCAAGATGGCTTCGTCTATACCGTTGCCGATCAGATCGTTCGTTCGATCGTCGAAGGAAACATCAATGTACGCCCGATCTATTTTGCTTCGGCGGTACCCGGTAATTATCAAATAGGTATTAACCCGTATCTTGTATGGGAAGGAATGGCTCAGCGTATCACTCCAATAGCTCGGACATCACGCTCGATCCCTCCTGTCAATGAGAAAGCATTCTACGAGAGCTGTTTTAATATTGTGAAGACGCCGGTGAAAGAATATCACCGTGGGTTCTTGATCAATACATTTCGCGATCCTGAAGCGCGTTGGAGCAATGCTGATCGTACAAACGACGCACCGTTCTATTCATACCAACATGCGTATGAACTTTTAGCGGCGTATTATTTGTCAACCGATAAACCTGATCTAGCTATCAAAGCACTTAATGTACTTGATGAGTATGTTCCACCGGAACGTGTTGCGTATGTCGGAAACACTGCGGCGGAGATATCACAGCTCTATCGTAAAGCCGGAGATACAAAGAAAGCAGATAAATTTGCTCACTTTGCCCTTGGCAAATTAGAGAAAGAATACCAAAGTACACTGACCGGCACTTTATCTCAGCGTGAAATAATGACGCAATTGACCTATGCCGAAACGTTGATCGGTGTCGGAGAAACGGATAAGGCATTGCAGGTTATTTCGAAAATGCGCGAGACAGTAACCGATCAGTCGTTCCGTGGCAATATCGAACTCCGCTATATGCAGATTTCGGCATTGGCTGCTGAAAAGAAAGGCGACAAGAAAAAGGCGGCAGAACTCTATGATAAATTATTCGCGACCTTTGGTCAAAGTCTTGCCGGAAGTGAATATGAAGAAGAATTCAATCGTCTCAGAGCACACGTAGATTCATTGCATCAACAATTAGGTGATGCAACAGTCGCCGCACCGACAAAGGACACGGCAAAGAAATAAAGAACACTATACTCATTCATTAGGGCGGCTCTATGGTCGCCCTTTTGTTACGTAAACGTTACACATTACGCTGTTGTATCTATCACTGATCATCCCCGCTTTTCGTGAAGCCGAACGTATCGGTCCGTCCCTTGATACGATTAATACATATCTATCATCGGCAAATTACCTCAGTGAAGTTCTCGTCTGCGATGACGGCTCCCCGGATAATACTGTCGAAGTCGTAAAAAAACATTTTCTTTCATTACAGTCGTCAAATGTGTCTTATCGTCTGATCGAACTTGGTGTTAATCAAGGTAAAGGTGCGGCTGTCAAAGCGGGAATGCTTGAAGCCAAGGGTGAGATACGCATTTTTACAGACGCCGATTTGTCAACACCGATCTACGAAGTAGAAAAAATATTTGCTGTATTTGAAAAAGGCGACTTTGATGTCGTCATTGGGAGCCGGGCTCTTGATGGTGGGGCTCTCGTAAAAGTCCATCAGCCTTGGTACCGCGAAGCAATGGGGAAGTTCTTTAATTTCCTCGTACAAATTTTTGTGCTCCGTGGAATTAAGGATACCCAGTGTGGTTTCAAAGGCTTTCGAGCTGAAGCGGCGGAGAAAATCTTTGCTGAGCAAAAAGTATTAGGGTTTTCATTCGATGTCGATATACTCTATATCGCTCAGAAACTTGGGTATAAAATAAAGGAAATTGCCATAGAATGGTACAATGACGAGCGTACCACTGTCGGGGCTGTGAGCGATTCTTCAAAAATGTTTTTTGAATTGTTACGCATCCGGAAATTGCATCAGTAGTTGTTCTTGGTGTGAGATGCGTCCTCAATTCGTAATTTCGTATTTTTAAACGATCTTTCTCGTATGGCAAAAACGTCATCACAACCAAAGACTTCGCCGGCAACACGTTTGCCACTCCTCTCACCGGGGGTCGTCATTGCGATTCTGGCAGTGGTCGTAATTATTTTTTATTATCCTCTGCTCTTTGGCGGGAAATTTCTTTGGGAAGATTTTGTCGAGCAAGAATTTCCCTTCCGCACCCTTGCAACCAGTAGTCTCGCCTCCGGGCATCTTCCGGGTTGGAATCCTTATGTGTTTTGCGGGATGCCGTTTATGGCAGATATTCAGGTCGCGTTTTGGTATCCGATGAATCTCGTGCAAGCACTGTTTGTCTCCGACGGACATCTTTCCCCGATAATAATGCAGTGGTTTATTGTATTGCATTATTTGGTGGCTGCAGTTGGGATGTATTATTTGGTTCGTACTATATTTAAGACTGATCAATGGTCGGCGATGCTTGCGGCAATTGCTTTTTCGTTGTGTGGATTTATGACGGGTCAGACGATGCATCAAATGATCGTCTATCAATTAGCGATTTTCCCGTGGGTAGTGCTGCTGTTTTTGAAAGGTTCTGATTCTTGGAAGTACTCGTTGGGAGCCGGCCTCTTGCTCGGAGCAATGTACCTTGCCGGACATCCTCAAACAACATTGTTCCTCACATTCTTTTTAGCACTGCTCGCGATCTATGAGCTGGTCTATCGCTTACGAAACAAAGACCAAGGAGAAGTAAGTGTATTCACTGTTGTTCGAATGCTCATTCCGGCAGTGATTGCCATCGGAATATTTGCGATCCAATTTTTACCATCACAAGAACTTGCTTCACTTTCGCGTCGTGATACAATTACGTTTCAAAATTCTGTCGAAGGCTCACTGACATTTGGGCATTTACTTACCCTTATTCTGCCAAGACTTTTTGGTGTCACCGATGCAATGCGAGAAGCAAAAGTACCATATTGGAATGGTGCATTCTATTTGTCGTGGGAGACGATGTGCTATATCGGTATTATGCCATTAGTGTTGGCTGTCGTTGCGGCATTTGGTAATTGGAAAAAGAAATATGTGCCGTTCTTTGCCGCGATGAGTTTATTCGCTTTGCTATTCGCGCTCGGTGATCACTTCCCATTATACAAAATATTTTTTTCGCTGCCGCTATTTGATAAACTTCGCACGCCGGCGAGAATGATGATGGTCTTTTCGTTTTCAATGACAGCACTTGGCGGAGTTGGTCTTGCGGCAATCCTTAAAAATGGGATATCCGAACAGACGAAAAAAGCACTCTTCGGCATCTTGGGTGTAGTAACACTTGTATGGGTTATGGGTGCAATGAAATTGTTCTCGCCACAGTCATTCATGGTAGGGGCACCTGCCGAAGCATCGGAGGCTGTTTCTTGGGCGACAAGTTTAGCGGCATTTCCTGTGCTTGTAACGCTTCTCATTGGGTTGATGGTAGCCTTCAAAAAAATAAATGGTATTGGGCTTGCTATTAGTGTTATTGCTATTACAACAATCGAGTTGTTTGTATATGGCACCGGTTTGAATGCTACGACCAAAGATCCACGCGAGGCATACCGCGAACAACCACAGTTGGTTGATATGCTCAAACAGGATCAAGAGAAGGAGTTTTCTCGCGCAAGAATCCGTGGTGCCAACGGTATGCTCTTGAAACGTAATCAAGGTGCTTATGATCGGATTCAATTGCTTGAAGGATACAACCCATTGGTATTGCAACGGAATGCACCGCAATGCGCCAATCCTGAGATTACGGCTGATCTGCTGAATATTAAATGGTCAATAATGAGTAATGCTAATGGGACAGGTTTTGGTCAGCGCACGACGTACTTGCCGAGAGTAAAGATGTATTATAAGACAGTCGTCAAGCCTGATGAAGAAGCAAAGGCGATGCTTAGGACAGATTCGTTATTTGATGTTAGGAATGTAATACTTCTCGAAGAACAACCGTCGCTCCCAGTGACAAATATTGATGCTAATTCACAAGCCACCATCTCGCATTATGGGACTGATGAAATCGAAACAACAGTAAAAACTTCTGAGAATGGTATATTATTCTTTTCAGAAATTTACTACCCTGCGTGGCATGCTTATCTTGATGGCAAAGAGGTAAAACTCTATCGTGCCTTCACGGCGCTCCGCGCTGTCGAAGTTCCAAAAGGCGATCACACTGTTGTTCTAAAATATGAATCGGCTGCATTTCATACGGGTTCGCTCATAACTCTTATCACGCTCGGAGCAACGGTCTTGGGGCTGGTGTTCTGTAGTCTTGGCAAAAAGCGTGAGCAAGCCTGAGAAGATTCTGATCATCGCGTTGCCGGGAATTGGTGATGCACTTTTGGCAACACCAATGCTGCGCTTACTTCGGGAAGCAAAACCTGAGGCAGATATTCATATCTTGGTAATGTTTGCCGCAACCCGTGATCTCTTTCGTTCGAACCCATTAGTTAATACCGTACACTACTTTGATTTTATTCACAGTAATACGGCTGAGGGATTGTTGTTCCTCTTCCATTTGCGAACGCTCGCATTTGATGTTTCGATAAATATATATCCGCAAAACAGACGTGAATATAATGTTTTTGCACTCCTCCTTGGAGCGGCAAAAAGAATTGGTGTACGATATAAACGGCGTGATTGGCAAAACCTGAATTGGCTTAACTCGGATACTGTTGCGGAGAACGACGCCTTACACTGCGTCGAAGAAAATGTTCATCTTCTTTCTCTGATGGGTATTCATCCTGATCTGGATGAAAATTCACTGCCGCCACTTGAACTCTATCTCACTCAAAGTAATATCGACTTTGCCGATCAGTGGATCCATGAACATCGTATTGAAGACTCTCCACAGATTGTCGGATTTCATGCAGGTACTGCGCTCTTCAAAAATCATATTAAGAGGCGTTGGGCTCCCGAAAAATTTGCCGGGCTTGCTAAAAAATTAAAAGATGAACAGGGCGCTGTTGTTTTGCTTTTTGGCGGACCTGATGATACTGAAGCCAATGAGATCATTCTTCGAATTGCCGGAGATGCCGTAATAGAAGTGCGAACGAAATCAATAATGGACTCTATTGCCATAATGAAGCGAACGAATCTATTCGTTTCCAATGATTCAGCATTGATGCATATTGCAGGGGCTTTGCAACTGCCGACGGTTGCTATTTTTGGACCGACAAATGAAACCTATGTTCATCCCTGGAAGACGAGATATAAAATTGTCCAAACCGGAATCGACTGCCGTCCTTGTTTTATCTATTCACCGAAAGCCCTTGTTTGTTATAGGATAGATCCTGAAGAGCATTTCTTATGCATCAGGGATATTGAGATTGATGCTGTGATGGCTGCAGTAAGGTCGCTTTCTTAAATTGCATAACGCGCGATAAAATTTTTCACGATAGTAGTAAATACTTCGTCATAGCCTAATCCGGCTCCACTTTCGATTGATCCTGTTGAAAGTACGGCATTGTTATTCTGTAATGATTTTAGTAACAGATCAGCACCTCCTTCGCCATTCCATATTGATCGATCCCCGTCGTAAATTTTGCCTTGTGATTCATTCTCGCAATTCAAGCCATGAGCGATGATCTCTAGATTGTCTGATGTGGATGAATGCTTATCTGTTTCGGCGCCGGAGATAGGTCTCCCCGAAACGCCGTTAATTCCGAATAGATCACCATTCCTTAGATTTGTATTATTGAAGAGCCAGTGGTCGGCATTGGTGATAGTGTATGGTGCGAATGTATGCATTCCTGATCCGGTGAATCTCGAACCGCAAAGTGCTTCTTGTTTGCGAAAGTGATGTTTCCATAGTCCGCCATAGGTGAAAGAGTTGTCGAACATTGTAAGGTCTTTTCGACACTCCATTTGGGTATGGTCGTTGTTCCATTTTGCGACCCAATATAATTGATTCGCACCAAGAGAGATCATTGATGCACCTCTTGCGATGATATGTTGAAGTTTATTATACATTGATTTGCTTACATATTCACAATGATATGCCAACACAACAAGCCCACAGTCGGCGAATAACTCCGGACGTGATTCAAGATAATAGTCAGGATAGACAACGACAGCATTATAATTTTTTGTAAACCACTCGGTGATATTTGCTTCGGTTTTTATCGAATGATTCAGCTGAAATGCCGTATTGGGACGCAAGGTGCTCACTTTATACACCGTTTTATTCTCATATTTATTTTGATAAAGCGATTTGCCACCCCATGGGTTATAGGCATTCCATGTCGAAACAGGAGCAAGAATAATGATCTTTGCTTTTATATTTGCTGATACAATAAAAGGAATCGAGAATGTCTTTTTCTGTTGTTGTGAAGAGAGCACGATCTGATAGTAGCCTTGACTCATGTCTTTCGGCAATTCTATTCTCTTTGTCAGTTGCCAATTGCACCCTTCGACCGATTGATTATCGGAATGTATCTGGTTTTGAATGCCAATAGTGGTATCATTACCCATATTGATTTCTTGTTGTCCGATAATTGACTCTATCGAGTATTGAGTATCTTCGAATTCTGAGTACACAAACAAACAAATCTCTTCTCCCGGAACATAGGAAGACCTATCGGTATATCCTTCGAGATCGAAAAAACCCATATCGTTTGTTATTTCATTCTTGCAAAACGAAATGAAACGGTAACGATAGTACCATCCTAACCCAAAGAGAATCAATGGGATAGCGACGTAGAGAAAGTAAGTCATTATTACGAAAAAATTACCTTAGAATTAAATGAAATTATTCTTGCAAATAAGTGTCGTATTAGGCTCATTATAACACTTATACCCCTATGAAACGTCTTATACTTCTTGTATTTTTTGTGTGTTTTGCATCAATTTCTATCGCTCAGCCACCAAGACCGAAGTTTACGATTAGCGGCAAAACGCAAAATTTTGGTAACGTCACTGTCACCAAGACCAAAGATCTTGTCGTGACATTACGTGCTGATTCAACGGCAACAGCCGCAGTACACGTGAGCGTCGATCTTCCGTTAACCAATCAGTATTCTATCTTGAATAATGATACGGGATTTACGATCAGCATCGGCGCGACCCACACTTTTACTATTCGCTTTGCACCGACATCGGTTGGTACGCTTAACGATTCATTGTATATTCATCATGATGGTGATACTTCGTCAGCAAAAAATCCGACCAAGATCAGAATGCTTGGTACCGGAATTGCTTCCGATACTTTTCCGAAGATTAACGTCCCTCAGAAAACAATAAACTTCGGAAATGTCTCCGTCGGTGTTCAGAAACAAAATAACTTTATCATTTGGAATTCCTCCGATACCATCAGAACTCTCAAAGGTAAAGTAGGTTCTGCAAAGGGCTCCCCATTTATGGTAGCCAGTGGTGAAGGTGCATTCACGCTGTATCAAAGCGATACAATGCGTATTTATGTCAACTTCAAACCTACTGTTGCCGGTACATTTCATGATACTCTGATCATTTCCAGTAATGCTGACACTGCCAATGACACTGTTAAAGTTATACTCAATGGTACCGGTATTGGAATTGACACCATTCCTAAAATTACTGTAAATCCAAAATTTGTATTGTTCGGATCAGTTCGCACTGATTCATCCACAATCAAAAAAATATTAGTGATTAACAGCGGCACTGACACGGTACACAGTTTGATTGGTTCTATCCAAAATCCCCATACCCCCAGTTATATTGTCACAAAAGGTGCCGGGGCATATTCATTAAAAAAAGGTGACACACTTTCTGTCGAAATAACATTTGCGCCGAAGGTTGTTGGTACTATACTGGATACACTTTTGATCACGAGTAACTCTGATACAGCAAACCAAAAGATCAATGTTATTCTTTATGGCACAGGAGTGGTGACTGCCAGTGCAGATACTGTTGCAAAAGTGTTGTTCAATAGGAAGTCATTGGTATTTGATTCTGTAATTGTTGGGGCTACGCCACAAGCATTATTGCTCACTATTACGAACTCATCAACTGCCGATCTCCCACTGAACTTGACCTTTACTAATCCGTCATCTCCGTTCGTATTTTCAGGTGGGGCTCCGATAACACTTGCCAAAGGGCAAGCACACACCGATACGATTCGTTTCCGTACTGATTATGCCGGTACTTATAGTGATTCTATCGTGGTGTTCTCAAATACATCCGATCTCACAAAGCGAACAGTTGTTCGATTGTCAGGTGTTATTAAACCACAATCGAGTGTAAATGAAATTGCGCCCGAAGCAGAGCGTATTTCGATCTATCCAAATCCTGCGTCAAATTCGACAATGCTTACATTGCATTTGAGCAGAGGCGGATTTGTTAGTGCTACAATAATTGATATTAGCGGCAAGGAGATCAAATCATTTGCCGGTGTAAATATCACCGGTGATTACTCATTGCAATTTGATTGCAGCACTTTTACAAACGGAGTCTATTTTGTTAAACTCAATCTGCCAAGCGGTTCACGTATGGTGAGATTTGTCGTAGCAAAGTAATGTTCTTTACACATTTTCATAAAGCCCGCTATGCAAATAGCGGGCTTTTTTATTGCTGTTTTCGCTCTTCGGAGTAAATTATTGCTTAGATAGACGAAACCGCTACTTCATAAATTACGTTTAAAGATCAGTAAGCAAAAATAAGGCTCCATCAACCGAGCCTTTTATTTGGGACTTAAATAGGACTAATTTAGTCCGACTTATTAGAAAATGCTGCGAATTTCGAAACGTGTAGAATATGGTTTAATGGCATTGCAGTATCTGGCAAAGTCAGGTCAAGTTGCTACTACGCGTGAGATTTCGGATTCATCGAACATTCCGCACGATTTGCTCGCGAAAGTGATGCAGTCAATGAAGCGTAATGGCATTATTGATTCTTTTCAAGGCGTTCGCGGAGGGTACAGATTGCTGTTGTCTCCGGAACAGATTACTTTGAACCGAGTTGTTTTCTCACTTGATGAAGAAACTGCCATTACCGAATGTGCTTCTGAAAACCCAGAGCATGCCACTTGTGCAATGTTCGATACCTGCACAATCAAAGTGCCGATGCAAAAATTACAAATGAAGCTTACTGAGTCGGTCGGGAATATGACGATCTCGGAATTGCTCTAAAAGTTTATAACAAAGAAATATATGTTGAAGCTGCCGATTTATTTGGACAATAATGCAACTACCAAGCTCGACCCTCGAGTGTTGGAAGCAATGCTGCCGTATCTGACTGATGTATATGGTAATGCCGCGAGCCGCAACCATCCTTTTGGATGGAAGGCTGAAGAAGGTGTTGATTGGGGTCGTGAAACGATTGCAAAATATATTGGTGCTGATGAAAAAGAGATCGTCTTCACCGGTGGTGCCACGGAGTCCGATAATTTGGCTATCAAAGGCATTGCCGAAATGTATGCCTCGAAAGGCGATCACATTATCACTGCAACTACCGAACATAAAGCTGTGCTCGATACTTGTAAAGCCCTTGAGCGCAAAGGATACCGTGTGACATATTTACCGGTAGATAAAGAAGGATTTATTGATCACGATCAGCTTCGCGATGCGATTACTGATAAAACGATTCTTGTTTCGTTGATGCACGTCAACAACGAAGTTGGTACCATACAAGATATCGAAGCAATTGGTAAAATTTGTCATGACAAAGGTGTCATTTTCCATACCGATGCAACTCAATCAGTTGGAAAAGTACCCTTTGATGTCATTAAAATGAACGTCGATCTTGCATCGTTCTCCGCACATAAGGTGTATGGTCCGAAAGGTGTGGGAGCACTTTATGTTCGTAAGAAAAGCCCACGCGTGAAGCTTGCTTCACAAATGGATGGCGGTGGTCACGAGCGCGGTATGCGTTCGGGTACGTTGAATGTTCCGGGTATCGTTGGCTTGGCAAAAGCAATCGAGCTCTGTGTAACTGAAATGCCGATCGAGGTGCCGCGAATTCAAGGACTTCGAGATTCATTATGGAATAAGATCAAAGGAGCACTTGATGAAGTGTATATCAATGGACCTGACCCTATTAATGATGCCGATAGACGCTTGCCCGGCAATCTCAATGTCAGCTTTGCATTTGTTGAAGGTGAGTCATTGATGATGGGTATTAAAGATATTGCTGTCAGTTCAGGCTCCGCTTGTACTACTGCTACTCTTGAACCGAGCTATGTATTGAAAGCCCTTGGCGTCGGCGAAGACTTGGCTCATACGTCACTTCGTTTTGGTATGGGTCGGTTTACGACACCGGAAGAAATTGATTATACTGAGAAGCAATTGATCGGTGCAGTAGAGCATCTTCGTGATATGTCGCCACTGTATGAGTTGGCGAAAATGGGTGTCGATCTGAAAACTATTGAATGGGCACATCACTAAGGTATCGGTATTCAATCGGTGAGGTGAGAAGAGTCGTATTTTTGTGGAATACACATTTGACCTAATTTATGACACAGGCAGATATCTTTATTGAGTACCCATACGAGCTCTTGAGCTATATGCGTGAAATACATAAACCGGTATTTCATAACTCGAACATATTCTTTCGTGATCTGCAGTTTTCGATCCAAGAATACTTCGAAGATAAACAGGGTATTACGATCGGTAACGAAAAGGCAGAAACCATAGCGAAGGACGTTGCACGTTCGTATGAACAAACAGGAATTTTTAAGCGAGTGAACCCTCAAGGATATATTTTGAATTACCCTGAGCTTTCAACGCCCAAAGAAGGTGGTACTATCGCGGCATTTCAAGGGGTTACTCCCGATGCAATGCCACCGGCACGTGTCGTCGCATCACCTGCCCCTGCCCCTGCAGCGGCAAAGCCTGCCGCTGCAACCGCACCAAAAGCCGCCGCTCCGTCATCATCGACGCCTGCGGTTGCCGGAGCAACACCAGCCGGTGCAAAGGCACCACCGCCGTGGCTCAAGAAATAAATTGCTGAATCTATTTTACCAGCGATTCGTACAAGTTTATAAAAGGAAAACTAATAATGGCATACTCAGAAAAAGTAATGGATCACTACTCACATCCTCGTAATGTGGGAACAATGGACCCGAACGATCCTACGGTTGGTACAGGCTTAGTCGGTGCACCCGAATGTGGTGACGTCATGCGCTTACAAATTAAGATTAGCGATGAAGGCATCATCGAAGATGCCAAATTTAAAACATTTGGTTGTGGGTCAGCAATCGCTTCAAGTTCATTTGCTACAGAGCTTATCAAAGGCAAATCGGTTGAAGAAGCATTGTCGATCAAAAACACAACGATCGTGTCGGAGTTGAATCTTCCTCCGGTGAAGATTCACTGCTCGGTACTTGCCGAAGATGCAATCAAGGCTGCGCTTGAAGACTACAAGAAGAAGCAGGCGTTGTTGCATAGTGCTAACGCATAAATTTAGAAAGAAGGAATATTATGGAAACGATGGAGCAAGAAGTAGTAGCAATGCCGTCTCTCGATGAGACCACTGTTGAAAAAGCGTTCGAGAATATCGAAGAAGAAATCTCGCTCAGCGAGAAAGCTCGTCTCGAAGTAGCGAAAATCATGGCGGCGAATAACATCCCGGATACCTATGGTCTCCGTGTTGGTGTGAAGGGCGGCGGATGCTCGGGACTTTCCTATTCACTCGGTTTTGATAAAGAGCCTCGTGAAGGTGATAAGACCTTGAACATCGACGGTGTTCAATTGTTTGTCGATCCGAAGTCGTTGTTCTATCTATTAGGTATTCAACTTGATTTCACTGATGGGCTCAACGGGCGCGGATTTGTATTCAACAATCCGAATGCCTCCAAGACCTGTGGGTGCGGTAGTTCATTTGGAGTATAAGCGTCTTTATTATCTCTCTCAATCGAGGGAAGCAACACTGTGAACGATCACTTTGACACATTAGGTATCTCTCACAAATTTCGTGACGAAGACGCCGCTCAGCTTGAGCGGCGTTTTCACGAATTACAGCGTCGTTACCATCCCGATAGATCAGCAACCAGAGGTGAGACGGCTGTAGCCGAATCGCTCGAACATTCGAGTCTCATCAATCAAGCGTACCGGACACTTCGTGAACCAATGTCTCGGGCGAAATATTTGCTGTCAATATATGGATATTCCGTTGAGCGATCAAAGCAAGTACCAATGGATTTATTAGAGTTGGTAATGAACGTACAGGAATTTGTTGAGCAGATGGAAAGCGGTGTAAAACTTGGTGGCGAACTCTTGAGCATCGAACAAGATTTAAGCACCAGAATTGCTGTCCATAAGGCAGAGATTGACTCGCTCCGAGATGAGTGGGATAATATTACAGACCATAGTGCGCCGGGAAGTGAACAACGTATTGAAGAGCAAAAAATTCTTGAGGCACTGACACGTTCTCTTGCCACCAGATCGTATTTACAAACGTTATACGAAACTCTTGCAGCAGCAAAAGAAGGCAAGACACTTGTTTTGAAACATTGAGCCCTTGCTTGAAGAACAAGTTCACAGTCGTGAGGACTAGAGAAAATCCATCAGAAATATTTTAATAAGCATACAACAGTGAGTATCCAGCACATTAAAGGATCACTGCTCGAAGCAGAACAAGCGGTTCACGAATTTCTTTCGAGCGAAGAATCGCTTGCACAGATCAATGCATTCGTGAATATTCTCGAAACAGCATTCACGACGGGCAAAAAAGTCTATAGTGCGGGCAACGGTGGCAGCCACTGCGACGCAATGCACTTTGCCGAGGAATGGACAGGACGCTATCGCAAAGACCGCAAGCCACTTCCGGCAATTGCCTTTGCCGACCCGTCGCACATGAGCTGTACATCGAATGACTATGGTTTTGAATTTGTGTTTCAACGAATGGTCGAAGCTTTTGGTGAAACCGGTGATGTGTTTGTCGGGATTACCACTTCCGGTAATAGCAAAAATATTCTTCTTGCGGCAGAAACTGCAAAAAAGAAAGGGATGAAAGTGATCGGTCTTCTTGGGAAAGACGGTGGCAAGATGAAAGAACTTTGTGATGTCGCAATTATTGCCCCCGGTAAGACTACTGACCGCATACAGGAATTACACATTAAAGTAATCCACATCGCTATCGAATGCACCGAACGCAGATTATTTCCAGAACTATACTAATTTTTTAGTGCCACTACAAATTTCACTACCGGGGCAAGAGCAAACAGGCAGCAAAGTTGTCGGGATTGATCTTGGTACTACCAATTCGCTTGTGGCGTATGTCGAAGCCGGTGAAGCAAAAGTTATTCCCGGACGCGACGGAGGACTTGTACCTTCGGTTGTCACATTAGATGACGACGGCGCAGTAATGGCAGTTGGTACTCCCGCGAAGCGTCGGGCACTCATTGACGCAGGACATACAATATATTCTGTAAAGCGGTTAATGGGCAAATCCTATACTGATGTAAAAAAAGATTCAGGGATGTTGTCCTATGCATTAGTACCACGTGAAGAAGGTCTGGTTCGTGTCGCCATCGGCAATCGTGAATATACGCCTATTGAACTCTCGTCATTTGTTTTAAAAGAATTAAAAGAACGTGCCGAAAAATATTTTGGCGAACCGGTTTCTAAAGCAGTGATCACTGTTCCGGCATATTTCAATGATTCACAACGTCAAGCGACCAAAGATGCCGGTCGCCTTGCAGGGCTTGATGTTTTGCGTATCGTCAACGAACCAACGGCGGCGGTGCTTGCGTATGGGCTTGACAAAAAAAAGAATGGCATTGTCGCGATCTATGATTTTGGCGGCGGTACCTTTGATGTTTCGATCTTAAAACTCACCAACGGAATCTTCGAAGTACTTTCGACCAACGGTAATACGTATCTCGGTGGCGATGACATTGATCGTCGTTTAATGGAGTTGTTTATTTCACAATTGCAACGTATCGAGCCAAATTTCGCTCCAACTGCCGAAGAATTACAACAGATACGTCAAGAAGCTGAGCGTGCAAAAATCGCTTTGAGCGAACTGCAACATGTTACCGTTGATCTCCAGTTACCCCGATTAGCGATCAATTACAAACGGAATGTTTCTCGCGGCGAGCTTGAAATGCTGGCTCGTCCAATCCTTGATAAAACAAAACAGCCATGTATTGATGCACTTGCCGATGCCGGTATTAAAGCGAGTGGAATAGACGAAGTTGTTTTGGTCGGCGGCTCGACCCGTATGCCGATTGTAAAGCAGTTAGTGCAAGAGCTTTTTGGTAGAAAACCTCATGACTCACTCAATCCGGATGAAACCGTTGCTCTGGGAGCGGCGATACAAGCGAGTGTCCTTTCAGGTGGGATTTCAGAGATATTGCTTCTTGATGTGACACCGCTTTCGCTCGGTATCGAAACGATCGGCTCGATGATGAGTACGATCATATCTCGGAACACGACCATACCTACTATAGCCAAAGAAGCTTATACCACCTTTGCAGACAATCAAACGGGCGTAGAGATCAATGTCTTTCAAGGCGAGCGCGACCTTGTGCAAGACAATCGCCATCTTGCATCATTTACTCTGAAGGGTATTCCTCCGTTGCCTGCGGGTGCTGCAAAAGTTGAAGTAACATTTATGATCGATGCCGATGGTATCTTACACGTAAGTGCTCTTGAAACCCACACCGGCATTGCACAGCAGATCGAAGTAAAACCTTCGTATGGTTTGACCGATGCGGAGATAGAGCGTATGCTTCGCGAAAGTATTCTTCACGCAAAAGAGGACATTGCTGCTCGAAGACTTGGAGAAGCAAAAACCGAAGGAGAGCGTGTTGCAAATGCCACCGAAAAAGTATTAGGTGATATTCGACGCGGGGAAATATCGCTTTCGAAAGAATCGCTCGCGTCGTTAAAGGTCGATCAAATCATTGATTCACTTTATGCGCTCAGAAAGGTGTTGTCAACCGACGATGCAAAAGAAATTAAAGCCTTGACCGAAATGCTGGAAGAGGTGACTGAGCCAATGGCGCACGAGATACTCAATGCGTCAGTTTCACAAGCATTGACAGGCAAAGTGTTATCATCATAGGTTTAGACAAAGAAAAGTCAATAATAACCAAGAAATTACCGATATGAAAGCATTTGAATATAAACTGAAAGCTCGACCGTATTCAAACGATGAAGCGAAGACATTATTAGCAAACGTCGTTGATGGCGAGACAACCGATTGGCATTATAATACGCATCACAAAGGGTATGTTGATAAGCTCAATGAAATCGAGAAAGCCCTCGAAACAGCGGACAGTGCAAAAGCCAACGGAAATTATTCGCAATTTGGCGAATTGAAACGCCGTTGGACTTGGAATCACGGCGGCAATGTTCTTCATGATCTCTATTGGGAAAATCTCGGTGGTGATGGTGATGCAAAGAAAGCGCCTGATGTCTATTCAATGATCGAACGTGATTTTGGGAGCGTTGATGCATGGAAAGCTGATTTTAAAGCCTGTGCACTGTCTGCCAAACTTTCGGGTTGGGGAGTGCTGATCGTCGACCAACTTGGCTCCGGTCAGCTTCGGAACGTCCTTGTCGATGAGCATCATTACGGAGCAGTGTGGGGTGCGGTGCCGCTTGTGGCTTGCGATGTCTTCGAGCATGCCTACTACCACAAAGACGGACCGAAACGCGCTGCTTATATTGATAATTTTATTGCTGATATTCACTGGAGTAGAGTGAATGATCGGTACAAAAAATTCGCCGCTCGATAAAATATTCTTTATACTTTATTCTTATTTGTGGCAACGATTACTTTTGAACCAATGCACATCATGTGCGAAGCTCTTGTTGGCGATAGCATCTTGGATGTTGCTCTTGCCAATGGTATTGATCTACAACATAATTGCGGGGGTGTTTGCGCATGCTCGACCTGCCATGTGATTGTCAAGCAAGGGATGGATACACTGACCGAACAGCTCGACGATGAAGCTGATCAGCTCGACGAAGCTGAGGGGTTAACTCTTGATTCGCGTCTGGGGTGTCAGTCTCGATTGACTGAAGATGTTGATCTGATAGTTCAGATTCCGCAACTCAATGCTTCGATTGCCCATTTATTTCATGAAGGTGCTACTGGGGCATAACTTTTAATTCAAAAAAAATGTATGTTTTGGAAAGACATTGAAGATATAGCTGAAGCACTCCAACTTGAGAAGCAGGGGGTTGATCCTCTTTCGGTGCGTTATACCGACCTTCGCGACTGGATCGCTGCGTTGCCGGATTGGGAAGATGATATCCATCTCTCGAACGAGGCAAAGCTTGAAGCGATACAGATGGCTTGGTACGAACTTTGGCAGGACGAACAACAATAATAATGAGCGAAATCGAACGCATACCGGTTTTCCCGCTTGGTGTTGTGCTGTTTCCGGCATCACGTATCCCTCTGCATATTTTTGAAGATCGCTATAAGCGATTGTGTTTGAATGTCCTAAAGCAAAAAGGGATATTCGGGATTAATTTTATTGAAGATCAGAATATGCACTCGGTAGGTTGCGCGGCGCGTATTGCCGAAGTAACCAAACGCTATCCCGATGGAAAGCTCGATATTGTGACCGAAGGGGTTCGGCGCTATGAAGTGATCAAGTTCGAACAAGGCGAGCCAAATGAGCTTTCGTATGCACAAATACAGTGGATTGATGACGACCCGGAAATACGTGATGAAGCATTAGCCGTTGAAGTGATCGGGCTCTTTAATGAACTTTGTGAAGTCGCATATAAGGGCACCGTCGAGATGATCGATGCCTCAATGTGGAAGTCCGAACCAATGCAGCCATCATTTGCTGTAGCGCAGAAATCAGGGCTTTCACCGGAGCAACGTCAGACGCTTTTGCTTGTAAAAAGTGAGAATCAGCGATTAGAAGTGTTGAAAAAACACCTGATCGATTTGCTGCCGAGGGTGCGAGATATTGAGTTGATTAATGATTTGATTCGTAACGACGGATACATTCCAAACTGGAATAAGGGGAATGCCCGGTAGAATGTCGTAAATTTGTATATTATATCTTAATTATATCTATGAACAAAAAAGGGAAAGTCGCTAAGCAGAAGCATAAAAAGAAAGTAGAAAAGATCAAAGCAAAGATCAAAGTCGCTAAAGCTGCCGCTAAAAGCAGTCGTAGCGCTAAGAAAGCCTAACGATCACTTTTTGAACTTGTGTTTCATTAAGACGGCGGCAGAGATGTCGTCGTTTTTCTTTTATGCCGAACGAACAATTTTTGCATCTTCTCGCCTCATCACGAACCCTCGTCATGGGGGTACTTAATGTCACCCCTGACTCATTTTCCGACGGCGGGCAGTATCTTGATACTACCGTCGCAACCACGCGAGCATCGCAGATGATGGCTCAAGGAGCTGATATTATCGATATTGGTGGGCAATCGACTAGACCTGCCGGAAATAGTTACGGTGCAGGGGCGGAGACAATCACCGCAGAAGAGGAATTGGCACGGATTATTCCGGTAATCACAGCCATAATCAAGGAGCACCCGGAAGCCATTATTTCAATTGATACATTTCGTGCTGAAGTTGCTGAACAAGCTCTTTCCTGCGGAGTGAGTATTATTAATGATGTTAGCGGAGGTACTGCTGATGCAAATATGTTTGAGGTTGCACGAAAGCATGATGTACCAATTATTTTAATGCATGGTTATGGTCCACAGTTTGAAAGAACTTCAATCGATGACTACCACTATGATGACGTGGTCAATAATATTTTTACTTGGCTGAGGAAGAGAATTGAGCTAGCCCGAGAAGCCGGTGTAAGTGTTGTGCTTGCTGACATTGGATTTGGCTTTGCAAAAGGGGCGGAAGATAATGTTAGTTTACTCAAACATCATCGGCGCTTCGAAAAATTGGGCGTGCCAATGGTCTTGGGTATCTCACGGAAATCAACTATTGGTAAAATGCTTGGCGAGGTTCCGACTGCTGAACGCCTTTCCGGGAGTCTTGCGGGGGCAGTATGGGGAGCACTTAATGGTGCAAAGATCATTCGTACCCATGATGTAAAAGAAACCGTGGATGCAATGAAAGTAACCGATTTTCTCTTATTTAAGAATTAATACCAAACGCTCTCCAAACGAGCAAGACAGCACCAACAGCGGCAATAACCCTCGATATTTCATGCACAAATATCTCTTCTTTATTGTATTTGCGCACCAGTGCGAGTAGAGGAAGAGTAACAGCAATCACAATTAACTGACCGGCTTCGATGCCAACGTTGAATCCGATGAGGGGATACCAGATGTTTCCCCCTTGGAGCATTCCTTTGAGTATTTCTGTCAAATGTCCCGAAAAACCTGCTCCATGGATCAAACCAAAACTCCCAGCAACGATCCAACGTCCTTTCGGATTTGGGCGAATAATATTTTCTAAGGCAACATATACAATAGAGAGCGCGATTAATGATTCTGTGAGTTCGGGTGGCAGACTGAGGATGCCGAGTGCGCTGAGAATAAGAGTAGTCGAGTGCGCAATCGTAAATGCAGAAATGACAGACAGTAGGGATTTTGTTTCTTTTGTGACAATGATCAGCGCAAGCAGGAAGAGAAGATGATCATATCCCTCGACAATATGCGTGAGTCCGATCTTAAAAAAAGTAGCAAAAAGATCCATAGCTTAATTCGATGAGATGACGGCAGTCGGTTTCGATTGCGAAAAGATAATATTCCGAGTATCTCCGATACCGGTAATCGTCATGATATTCATTTGATCGTTATATTCTTTACAGATAACCCGATGATCGATTGTTAATTGCTTGATTGGAATATCACTCCTGTAGCCGGCTTCAAAAATCAGTGATGTGGCATCGTCGGTTCTTGAACAAGAACTTTGTAGAAGTGGATGGGTAAAATTTTGCCCGGACCACATTCTGCAGTACTCTTTGAAGTATTTTGCTTCAGCATCTTTCATTTGATCCGGCGTGAAGGATTTGGTCTTACCTTCAAACCAATTATCAACAGCTTTGGTGAAGTCATCTTTGTAATATGATACTTTGATGTGAACGCTATCGGCATAAATTGTTGCGTTTGCATAGCTAATATGAACGCTATGAAAGCGCAACAATGTCGATAGCATTAGCGTGGTTAAGTATAGTGGGAAGTGCATTGTTATACTATTTCCCGACTACTTGTGCTGAGATTATTTTTGCTTCGTTCTTATAGATCGGTGGCAAATAGGTCGAAAGTGCTTGAGTAAGATAGGTCTGTGTTGCCAATTTATCGTTATTGGCATTTGCTATCATTGCGGCATGGAAATAGAGTGAAGCATTGAGAGAATGAAAACGAAGTGCTTTTTCGATCAATGGTTTAGCTTCAGCGGCTCGGTTATTCTTAAATAACAGCCAAGCATAGGTATCGAGCGCATCAATGTTTTCGGGACGTGATTTGAAGTCAACTTCAGCTTGTGCCAATGCATCCTTCAAATGAATATTATGATTTGCGCAATACATTGCATATTCGCGAGCAATGTTCCAACCATCTTTTTCGTGAAGATCAAAAGCTTGTAATACTTTTTGTTCGATAATATGGGCATTAGCTGTATCGCCCATAGCGACATACAAATCAGAAAGCTGTTCGATAAAAATGTGTTCCGGCAAAATTTGTGCGGCTTTAACTAAATTGCCAATTGCGGTGCCATAGTCATTCTTATCTGCGGCAACCATAGCCAATCCACTCAGTGCGTAACCGAAATTCGGGCGTTCTTCGAGAATACCGTTATAGATAAATTTTGCGGTATCAAGTTTGCCCCATTGTAAGAAAAGATTTGCAAATTGATAGAGTGCCCATTCACGATTTTCTTCTCCGAATGAACCTGCATCGGCAGCAAGTTTCATAGCAGAAATAGCACCGTCACGGTCGCCGCGGATTTCACGTTGATAGGAAGCTCTTGCATACGAACGAAGATCCGGTCGTGCCGACATCATTTTATCGACAGCTTTTACTGCCTCGTCATATAATCCAAGCTCTGTATTGGCATCAGCCAGTATGCCGAATGAGCCGGCGTTATGGTCATTGTAGGAGATGGCTTTTGTTACGGTGACCTTTGCTTCGGCGAAGCGATGCTTGGTCATCTCAATCCCCGAACGAAGTACTAATGCGTCGAAGTAAATAGAATCATGTGAAAGAGCAGCAACCAGGAGCGATTCAGCAACAGGGTAGTAGTCATGGTGCTTACCGGTGATGCGTGATTCTTGAATAAAAACTTGTGCAAGATCGGTATAGTTTTTTACTGTTTCGGGATGTTGTTGTATCTGTGCTCGCAGTTTTGAGACCGTTTCCTGAGCTTTACTAAATTCCTTTGAGGTCGAATCTCCCGCTCGGGGCTGAAGATCAGGAATAACTAAAGTTGTCGAGGAGTGCTTGCAACCGAAAATGGTTGAAAGCCCCATTAGAAAAATAACAGTGGTGTGGGTAATTGAACGCATAGTATTGTGGTGTAATAAATTCTACTCCCTATACAAAAATCTCTTGAACTTAGATGTTCAATATACCACCAAATAGAAAAGCCCCGCGTGAGCAAGGGCTTTTTAGGAAAACGAAATAATGTGATTATCGAACGATTAATTTCTCTGTTTTTGTCATCCCACCGATTGCCACTTTGATATAATAGGTACCTGCTGACAAGGAGCTGAGACTCAAATGAGCTGAATAGTCACCTCCAGCCGAGAAATACTGTGATTGGGTGGCAACGACCCTTCCTAAGACATCACAAAGCTCGAAGGTGACATTTGTGGAGCTTCCGACAGTAAATGCTATCGTTGCATTTGATGATGCCGGATTTGGGAACACGGAGAATTTTGTAGTAATAATATTAGCGGTCTGCGGCTCGGCATCTTTTACTCCGAGTAATCCCACACCAGTCCGCCACGGAAATTTGAATGACCGATAACTGTCAAAGTTAAGTGGGAAGCTTGCTTCAAATACTTTTGTACCGTCGGAGGTAATTTCGGTGACAACCGGATCATTCTGGATGCCCCAGCCGATCACCGTATTGCCATTCGGAAGCCGTTGCGCATTACCTGCGGCATACGTATAAAGAATATTTCCGTTAATCGTATCCTGATAGCTCCACTCAAGATTTGCTTGCATGGTCTGCTCATTGAGAGAATATTCTACAACGCGACTAAAGGGTGGATTGTGTAAATTGCCATTATCAAAAATCGTAATGTGACCATTGGGAATGCGTCTTGCATCATGCTGATGTGAAAACGACAATGTATCATTCCCGATCGTGATTTGATTATGTTTGCCTCCAAATCGCCAGATAATAGCTCCGGTCGTACGGTTGATTTTTGTAACTTCTTCCATGTGTCGTGAGGAAATAATAATATTTCCATCATGATCTTGTTCGAGTGAATTGAGATGGACGTAATCGATTGACGGAGCAGTCAGTGAATTGTCACTCGTACAATCGGTGATAAGAAAATGATCCCAACTACGCCATTGGAATACGACATTTTTATTTGAGTCAAGTTCTTGTACGATTGCGCCAAAAACAGTAGCTGCGGTGTCTGCTTTCGGGTCGCCCGTTATTGTTTGCATATTTACAAACTG
>JANYDV010000049.1 GCA_025363505.1 Bacteroidota bacterium | reverse complement strand
ATTATGATTCGGCGCTTTCTAGCCTGCGGCAAGCTGACGGTGTACTTTCAACAGGTGATTCGGTCGAAAAAAACCGTGACCCATCGCAATGGATATATTTACATCACTTGATCGAGTTTGAACGAGGATGGGCTGCGCTTTCAAAAAATGATAATCTATACGCTGCAAAAATATTTGTCGCACTGAGCAAAAATGATAGTTCGGCACACCGAAGCAACCCATCTGCGCAAACAGTGCGTGGTCTTACAGGCACATTCTACTCTGACCGAGTAAGCAACGATGCCAATCAATCGATGCGTAACCCTGCTCCTATTGCTGTTTATGATGATATTCCGGCTCGTGCAAAATTTTACGCGGGGATAGCACTGTTCCGCGCCGGGAAAACCGGTGAGGCACGTGACATATTAACGGTGCTTTCGCAAGATGAATCAGCTATTTATTCCGATAAAGCTCGCTATCACCTTGCGCTGGTCGAGTTCACGAGTAATCAAATGATCCACGCTCAAGGCTTGTTGGAGCCGATTGCTAATCATCGTACACCGTCAGGTATTTATGCGGCAATGTTGTTGGGTGATATTAATTATCGTCGCAATAATTTTCCGAAAGCTGCCGAATATTTTGCATTTGCACTTGCCAATTTATCGCCGGAAGATACAGCACTGATTGCCGTCGCATCGCTTGAGCGCGGGCTTGCACTGGTACCGCTGAATGCTTGGGCTGAAATAATGCACGATTTAAAACAGTTTGTTGATTTATCTAAACCAAATGCACTCGGTCTCGATGAGGGATTGTTTTGGCTTGGCAGAGCCTACCTCCGAAACGACAGTACCGAGCAAGCGAGATTAATATTTCAGCGTCTCCTAAAAGATTTTCCAAACACTGAGCGGCAGATTGATGCGGAGTATGGCTACGCATGGGCACTATTTCGAAACGGAAATTATCCGCAAGCTGATAAATCATTTGAACGAGTACTAAAACTTGACTCGATCACTCGATATGCCTACGATGCGCTCTCACGTCGAGGCGATGCTGAGTATGCGGCATCAAATATTCAGAAAGCAGTAAAGATTTATAACCAAGCGGTTGATCGCCCGACCTTTGACAATTATCGTACTGAACGGTCAATGTTTCAACTTGGAGTGCTTCGGATGAAAGCAGATTCCTCACGCTCAGCGATAAATGCCTTTAATTATATTATCAACAAACTCCCTAAGTCCGATTTGCTTGATCGTTGTTACTATAATATCGCCGTCGCATCGTTTGCAATCAAACAACCCGACCGTGCAAACGAGGCAATCAACACCATATTAAAAAAATATAAGACATCCCTTTATGCTCCCAAGAGCGTATACCTACTTGCTGCGGAGTATGAACGTGACGGTGATTACAAAAACGCTTATCTGTCCTACCGGAAAGTAATCAGCAGCTATCCCGAAGCACAAGAGTTTCGTTTGTCACTCTTCGGCGCGATCAATACACTTGTTAGACTCAAGCGCAATCGTGACGCAATCATACTTGCTGACTCATTCTATCAGAAGTACTCACGTGCCACGTTCGCACCACAATTACTGTATCGCAAAGGAGAAATTGAATATGCTTCAAACGATTTTGATCGTTCGAAAAAAACATTTATGCAGTTCGGCAAAGAATATGAATACGACACCCTGTATCAATTTTCCCGTTTGATGACGGCGAGAAGTATTGTTGGCTCGAAAACCTCACGGGAGTCCGCGAAGGAAATTTTCCTTGACATTGCACAGAAGCACAACCTATCTGATGCGGCACCGTTTGCATATTTAGAGCTTGCTCGTCTTGTAAAGAAAGAGAGTCCTGATGAAACTTCTGAATATTATACATCAGCATTTGATTTCCGATATTACTCTTCTGACGCTGCACCCCAGGCAATGTTTGAGTATGGAATATATTTAAATGAGTTGGGAAAGTCCGACTCGGCTTTTATTGTCTTCGACGATCTTACCAAACGCTATCTGATCGAAACATCGGTCGGGGCGAAAGCGCAAATGCAAAACATTGCAATCTTGCTTGACAAAAGCAGACGTGCGGAGGCAATGACGAGATTACAAAAAGTGGTTGTTGCCCATTCGGGTGATGCGATCGGTACAGAATCATCGCTACAACTTGCGGATCTCTTGTATCAAAGCGGTTCATTCAAAAAAGCACTCGATACCTACGATCATATTCGCGAGACAGAATTGCTCACCGGCGATCAACTTGGTAGAGCCTATCTTGGTTCTGCTCACTCCTATGTGAAACTGGCAGAAAAAAAGAAAGCAATTTTGCTCTTGCATAGACTGCTTTCAATGCGTGGGATTTCAAGCTCATCCAAAGCTGAGGCGCAAGCATTGTTGCAGGTTCTTTCGCCTGCAAAGAAAGGGAAGAGACATCAATAGAAAAATTGCCAGTTCTTGGTGGAGTGTTGTTGGATAGAGATAATTAAGCACGATGCAGTAACGTGTATAAAAAAAGTCCTCACGAATGAGGACTTTTTTTATACGGAAGCATCAGTAATGACTATACTTTCCTCTTCGAATCAGCTCCGCGCCATGCATTAGATGTAGTAATCTCCGCACCGTTAAGTTTAGCATACAAAAACAGTTGCATACGATAAGCTGTAAGATATTTCATAGAATTATTCAGTAGTGCATGAAGAAGGGTTACTTCTTCTCCCCACGGTTGCAACGTCTTGCGATTGAAGAGGTCGTCGTCAGTGATCATCGCAAATTGTGCGACGATAATTTGTTTTTGTTTCTCTAGTAAGTCCTGGAAATCAGCCGGCGTTGCGGTAGTCGCTGCATCACGGTCTGCGCGGAATTTTACGAGATTCTGGGGTGTAAAGCCACCATTGACATATAACTCAACTCCTGAGCCGCCGATAAACGACAGATATTGTAACAGCTCAGTTGTCGTGCGCATGTTCTCCCGCGGTTTCCAATCCCACAGATCATTGCCAATCTTTGTACAAAGATGCTGACAAAGGTTGAGGTCCTGTAGGATTGCTTCTTGAATGTATTGTTTTGTACTGTTCATTTTTATGGTCTTAGTATAGAGATGCACTTTCTTTCACACTGGCGCCTGCGCCGCGAATCTTCCACCATGCTTGATTATAGCCGGGTCGGTATGAATTAAATGTGACGTTGTCAAATCGGTTTACCCACACGGTTGGGTTTTCCGGTACCCACATAATAGCTTCCGGCTGCTCTTCATAGAGAACTTGCTGAAATTGTTTTTGCAATTCAATGCGTTTTGTTTCATCAAGCTCAGACCGAATGGCAACGAGCAAGTTATCTGCTCTCGGACTTTTCCAATTATCATAATTAGAACCCCGATTCGTTGCTTGTGATGAGTGGTAGGTCTGGTAACTATCGCTTTCGAAAGGATCGCTTTGCCACGAACCATATCGTGCATCAAAATTATGATCGCGCATTCTGTCAAGAAATACTGACCACTCGATGGTCTGCACTTCAGCTTTAATCCCAATTTTTCGCATAGCCTCAGAGATGATCAGCAATATTTGTTTGCGAGTTTCATTGACGTTGCTGATAAAGGTGAACGTAAAAGGCACCAGCTTCCCGTTAACCATTTTATCAAGGATGCCATCACCGTCATGGTCAATCCAGCCTGCTTCTTTCAGCAATAGCTTTGCTGTATCGGGGTTGTAAGAGATCAGTGGTAAATTTGGATTGTACTCTGCCTTAGTAAAGAACACCGATGATTGTGTTTGGCGGGCAAGACCGAATAGCAATTTATCAATAATCGTTTTACGATCAATCAAATGAGCAAGTGCCCAGCGAACCTTGACGTCACTAAAGAAGGGGCGTTCAAGATTCCAGCCTATCAGTGAATATGCAGAAAGCGGAAATGTTGCTTTCGCAAGATGATGCATTTGTACGGTATCGATCTTTACATAAAATGGCGGCTGTAAAAAACCGATGAAATCTAAATCTTTTGCTTTGAGGGCAGTAACGGCAGCATTCCAATCACTGATGCTTTTATAGATCAGTATGTCGGGGTTGGCATCACCATATTGTGAGCCATAGATGTTTTTATAGTTGGTGTTACGTGCAAGTTCGATGCGGTCGTTCGTGATCCATTGTTTTAATTTATATGGTCCCGTACCAATAATATATTTTGGATCACGGGTTAATTCGGGTTTCGTAAACCAATCGGCAAATTCTTTCATTGCCGGGTTTGTCTTTGTTTTCGCTAAGGTTGCACTGTCGATCTCACCTTTTGTCTTTTCGACGATGGCTCCGATGTCATCCCAACTATATTTGTCGGTGATATTCTGGGGGTCAAAGATATGTTTTGGGATGATATAAAGCGCATCGCCAAAGGCTGCTTGTTTCACCAGGAAATATGTTTTCCAAAGCTTGAAGCGAACGCGGTACGGATCGCCATCAATGAGTTCTGCGCTATGAATATTGTCAACATACACACGCTTCTGCGCGCTTTGTATGTTCATCGGATTCTTTAATGCTTTGAGGCTGAAAATGACATCAGCGCCCGTCATTTCTATACCATCGGCAAACTTCACGCCTTTGCGAATATGGAAATCAAATTGCAGATGATCTGCCGATTCTATCGGCAACGAATCGGCTAACCAAGGAATTGAGTATTTCATCGTCGAGGGATCGATATGAATCAGACGCTCGAAGATTTGTTCTTCGACGTAAGTCTCATTTGCCCCGGAGGTATTCATGGGGTTTAACCCTTCGAGATCAGAGAGAATATGCTCGACGACACGGTTGCTCTCTTTTTTCGATCCACCACAACCGGCAATAATTGCCGGGGCGACAAAAAAGAGTACGAATAAACGACGGAAAACGTTGTTCATAATTAATGACGTATTTGGGAAAGAGAATACAATGTATAAACCTAATGTTTTGGTTCAATGAAATACTATCTGATTAACCTACGCTATATCGTGCCGATCGAACAAGTCGAGCAGCATACGGTTGCGCACCGAGCCTATCTTAAGACACAATATGATGCAGGGGTTCTGCTCTTCAGCGGTCCGCGCGTACCGCGTACTGGGGGAGTGCTCTTTGGCAGAGGGGAGAATATCGGAGTGATCGAGACGATGATTGCCGCTGACCCCTTCAAGACCACCGGTACAGCCGAGTATGAAATCATCGAAATTGCACCGACAACTTGGGCGCCCGCGCTCGATGGAGTATTTAAAATTTGAGAAACAGACTTCTTGGTTTGAGTGATTTTCCTAATGTGCTATCTCGGGCTTGGGAAGGATTCCATTGAAACTAATGACAATTATTGATGTACCGTACAACCTGAAGTAATAAATTCTTTGTAAGTACACAGGGTGACGATGTTAGATAGATTTCTCGTGGGTCGCACTCAGGCTAGAAACAAATAATATTAATGGCGGAAACAATCGAAACAATAGACTATCTTCGACCTGAGATCGCGAGTTCGCTCGGGAATATGGAACTCGTGGCTCGTTTTGTTGTCGAGGGCTTCATTACCGGGTTGCACAAATCTCCGTATCATGGCTTTAGTGTAGAATTTGCCGAGCATCGCCCTTATCTTGTCGGTGATCCTATCCGCAACATCGACTGGAAGCTCTTTGCCCGGACCGATCGCTACTATATCAAGCAATTCGAAGAAGAGACCAACCTGAAAGCAACAATTGTTGTCGATTCTTCGCGGTCGATGAATTATTCGAGCGACCCAAAACAGATTACGAAGTTTCGTTATGCAACGTTACTTGCCGCGGCACTTGCTTATCTAATGACACGCCAGCAAGATGCCGTCGGGCTTGCAATATTTGATGAACACCTTCGGACATTCTATCCGCCGCGGTTGAAGGCAAGTTACTTGAGAGAAATTCTGAAAGTGTTGCAACAAACAGAACCGTCACACTCGACCCATACACAAGTTGCGCTGAGAAATGTTCTTGAGCGTATCAAACGCAGAGGATTGGTGATCGTGATTAGTGATTTTCTCGACGAGCCAAAAGAAGTAATAACCTCACTCAAACTTCTTCGCAATGCCGGTCACGAGGTAATTGCTTTTCAGGTGCTCGACCCCGTCGAGCGCACCTTAGCGCTTCCCGCAAGTGATGCCACAATCTATGATCTCGAAAGTGGCGAGTTTATGAAGACACAGCCATATCAATTGCAGGAGAGCTATCGTGCTGCAGTCGAAGCGTATCTCGAGGAGCTTCGAACCTCACTTGCTGCCGAACAGATCGATCATGTTGTGCTCGAAACGACTACGCCTTTTGATCGTGCACTGACCGAATATTTTTATCGGAGACAGATGATCGGGTAGTATTGTTGTATGCCTCGCAGATTTTTTACATTTTTATTATTGCTGTTATATGAAATTTCGTATTGAACACGACACGATGGGCGCAGTTGAAGTGCCGGCAGAACGCTATTGGGGCGCACAAACCGAACGCTCGCGCAATAACTTTAAGATTGGCGGACACACAATGCCGATCGAAATTATTCGGGCATTTGCGATCCTCAAAAAAGCTGCTGCGATGGCAAACACCGAGCTTGGAGTGTTGCCAAAAGACCGATGTGATATTATTGCAACAGTCTGTGATGAAATTTTATCCGGTAGTCTCGATGCCGAGTTTCCGTTGGTCGTGTGGCAGACTGGTTCGGGCACACAATCAAATATGAATGTGAATGAAGTCGTTGCAAACCGTGCTCACGTCTTGCTTGGTGGCACCTTGCTCGATGAGAAAAAATCGATCCATCCGAATGATGACGTCAATAAATCGCAATCATCGAATGACACCTTCCCAACGGCTATGCATATTGCGGCGTACCAGATTATTGTCAAAGACGTGATTCCGGCAATAACGATGCTTCGCAATACACTTGATGCAAAATCGAAAGCATATATGAATGTCGTGAAGATCGGCAGGACACATTTGATGGATGCAACACCGCTGACGCTGGGTCAAGAGTTCTCGGGATATGTTTCTCAGCTCGATCATGCTATCCGCGCCATTGAGCACACTCTTCCGCACGTCTCAGAACTTGCTCTTGGTGGATCTGCTGTGGGAACAGGGCTTAATACACCGAAGGGTTATGACGTTCTGGTTGCGAAAAAAATTGCCGAGCTTTCGGGATTGCCTTTTATCACTGCTGAAAATAAATTTGAGTCACTCGCAAGCCATGATGCAATGGTCGAGCTGAGTGGAGCATTGAAAGTAACGGCAGTTTCATTGATGAAGATTGCCAATGTTATACGCTTGCTTGCATCGGGTCCGCGTTCGGGGATTGCCGAAATTTTGATTCCAGAAAATGAGCCGGGCTCTTCCATTATGCCTGGCAAAGTAAACCCGACACAATCAGAAGCAATGACAATGGTCTGTGCACAAGTGATCGGCAATGATGTTGCGGTTACAGTCGGCGGAATGAATGGACATTTCGAGCTGAATGTGTTCAAGCCAGTCATCATATTTAATGTGCTTACTTCCGCTCGATTGATTGCCGATTCTTGCCTGTCCTTTAATGAGCATTGTGCTGTCGGAATCGAACCGAATCTACCGGTGATCAAGCAAAATCTTGAAAATTCGCTCATGCTCGTGACAGCACTTAATACCCACATTGGTTATGAGAATTCAGCGAAGATTGCGAAAAAAGCACACAAAGAAAATACCACACTTCGCAAAGCAGCTGTCGAACTTGGCTTAGTGACTAACGAGCAATTCGACGAATGGGTCAAGCCTGAGAAGATGGTAGGTTCGTTGTAATCAGACCACCCGAGACAAAGGAAACTGAAACATCGAAACAGGACAATCGTTAAAATAGGAAAATTTCTCACCCCGGTTTGGTATGGGGAAAATCATTATTTATTAAAGGATAAGCATTTATGAAATCTAAACTACTTTCAGCCCGTCCGTACATTCTTGTCGTATTCGGCGTGCTCTTTGGTGTAGGTCTTGTTGCCGGTTTTGGCGGCATCGCGAATCTCAATCTCGCCTATGGCTCCGGAAACGCCGGAGAACTTGGCGGACCTACGCCGAACGTACCCGGTGTCGAATCCTTGCAAAATATGAACACCGCTTTTCGCGCACTTGCGAAAGCCATACAGCCTTCGGTTGTTTCAATTCGCATAAAGACCGAAGCGCCTAAAAACTCCGGAATGAAAAAACTCTCACCACAAGACAACGAAATGTTTCGTCGTTTTTTTGGTGGTGGCGGTAATGACAATAATAACGATGAAGAAGACAGTGGAAATGATTTCGGATTTCCGATGCCTCAGCAAGGACCAAGCGAGGGGCTTGGCTCGGGTGTGATCATCACCAGTGATGGATATATCCTCACAAATAATCACGTTGTTGCTGATGCTGCAAAAAAAGGTGGTGTCACGGTAAAGCTGAGTGATAAACGTACCTTTACCGGCACTGTTGTCGGTACTGACCCAACGACTGATCTTGCTGTAGTAAAAATCGAAGCGACCGGTTTGACGGCTGCGGCTCTCGGTAATAGCGAAGATATGCAAGTCGGTGATTGGGTGATTGCGGTTGGTAATCCCCTTGGTCTTGAATCTACAGTTACCAAAGGCATTGTCAGCTCGCTCGGTCGCTCACTTGATTTGCCTCCACAAGAAAATTCGAAAGATCGCGGTTACTCAATCGCAGATTTTATTCAGACCGATGCTGCAATCAATCCAGGCAACTCCGGCGGCGGGTTGTTTAATGTTAAAGGTCAAGTGATAGGTATTAATGCGGCTATCGCGACAAGCACCGGAATGTTTGCCGGCTATGGTTTTGCTATTCCAATGAATCTTGCAAAAATTGTTGCGATGGATCTCATCAAGACGGGCAAAGTCAATCGTGGATATATTGGTGTCCAGATCAAAGCTGTTGATCAAACTGAAGCCGAAGCACTCGGTCTTGGTTCGCCCCGTGGTGTGCGTATTGATAATGTTGTGCCCGGCGGAGCTGGCGAACAAGCCGGACTCAGAGAAAATGATGTGATTCTTTCGATCGACGGTCAAGAGACGAATGAATCAA